>CAYMUZ010000001.1:0-4361 GCA_964393875.1 uncultured bacterium
TTAACGGTATCCCCCCCCCCCCCCTTTTTTTTTACTCCGGGTGTGCCGTCTCGGGGATCAGCAGATGCTTATGAAAATCTCCTGCAAGACTCTGCACTCGTTACTTCCCCAAATAGTCAATCACGCCGTCAGCGCCTATCCGGAGGAATGCTGCGGATTGATTCTGAAATGTGAAAATCGGTCCTGGCGGAGCGTTCGCATTAAAAACATCCAGAATGAATGGCACCGCCTGTCTCCCGAAGATTATCCGCGAACCGCAAAAGCCGCTTATCAGATGGATCCGCATGAGCTATTAGCGCTGCAAAAGAGTTTGCGGCACCATAGGGAGGCGATTGCGGTGATTTACCACTCGCACCCTGAGGCGGGGTTTCAACTTTCAGACGAAGATATCCGGCAGGCGCTCTGGGACGGAGAACCTACCTTCCCAGGGGTGGATTATCTAGTGGTCTCTGTCAGACAGGGGCATCCCGCGGGCTGGGGGCTCTATGGCTGGGATTTATCGCAGCAAGCTTTTCAGATGCGGTTTTCTTCTGAGGCTCTGTGAAATAAGAACAGGGATAGGGAAGAATGCCAGAACCCTCTTTTCAACCGTTCCCCTTTTTGAGGGAGAGGTTTGGCACCTGCAGTGGCAGGTCGACCAGGCTGGGGTGATGGTCTGAAATGGGTTCTTTGAGGCTTGTATTCATTTCCTCAAGGGTCTCTCCAAAATGGGGCGCGAAAAAATAATCCGCGGCTGTCTTTGGATCAGCGGGTTGTTTGACGAAGATCCAGTCGAGGCGGTATTTCCCAACGAGCCCAATCGGACGCTTAACGCTGAAGCTGGTTCTAAAGCCTTTACGGCCGCGCTGATTGGCATTGGCGAGTAGACCGGCTTTGGCGCCGGTAGAGCGCGCCGGATCGCCGCGAAAATCAAATCGTGAGCCATCGTTGAAACGGAATTCCTGGAGGGCATGGAACAGGCCATAAAGAGGATTAGGAGCAATGACCCTGACATCGCGCGCAAAGGGGTCATTGAAGTTTTTAGTCACATTGGTAATGCCGCGCGTCGTATTGAGAGCCAGTCCGTGCGGCGAGACGTAATTGAGGGCCACGCTCAGCCAGGTGGTTGGGTTTTTGAGCGTGCGTTTGACAATGCGTGCTGCAGAAGTGGAGCTGATATCCGTAGGTGCGGCATTAAAATCACCCAGTAAGATGAGGGGATTTTTGATATTTTTGACTGTCGCGAGGATTTCTTTCATCTGCCGCTCTCGCGCTTCGGGCATGCATTTGATTTCCAGATGGACGTTGATGATCGTGAGTGTTTTTTCCGGCAGTTCCGGCACTTCCAGATCGACGCGAAAATAACCGCGGCCGCCGACTTTCAATTCGCGCGTAATTTCGTTTTTAAACAGGGTTTTGGTTCCGAACCGACGGCTTTGTTCCATGAACCCGATTTTCTGTTTCTCTCCAGAATACCAGTCGTACCCTTGAGTTTTAAGCGGCCGGATCTCGACATATTTAATGGGATAACGCGACAGCACGGCGCAGCCAAATACGCCTTTGTAGCGTTTCGGATCGACACGATAATAATCCATCGCTTCCTCATCATTCCCGCCGTCGTGCAGCGGAATCGCTTCCAAGCCGAGCGTAACAGGATCCACTTCGAGGTACTGCGGCGCGTAGGCATAATTCATCTGAAGCGCCTGGGCCAATGCGCCGGCAGCGTTGAGATAATGTGAGCGTTTGATCCCGATTTCCATTTCTTGCAGAACAAAAATATCCGATTGCACAAGCCGGGCGCGTTGTTGTTCAAGATGGGCGGCGCTGCGTGATTTTGCGTTGAGTTGGTCAGGATTGATCATGCCGTCAAAATCTTCTTTGGAAGTCATCAGGCGAATCATTTCTGGCACATGAACGGATTTTTCAATATTCCAAGTTGTTGCGCGTAAAAAGGAGCCGAGCAGGGGATTGTGAGGGCGGATCGGTTTTACGCCGGCGTAAAAGGCTGTATTGTCGATGAAGGGGGTGACCCAGAAACGGGCCAGTTTTTTTTCAAGACTGCCGCTGGGCCGTGGGTTGGACGAGAGCGTTTTGAGCTCGTCGTAGGAGGGGTAATCGGGCTCCTGAGTGCGAATAAAAAGATCATTCATGGCGAGCGCCTTTTGTGCCCCTAATAACAGCAGGCCCATGGCGAGAACGGTTGCGGATCCCATGGCTTTCTTCAGCCATCGGTCCTTGACTCCCCGCGCCCGGATGCTGCAAAAAGCCTGCTTCATTTCCACCGGTTTTTTGATATGCTGTGAGGGCCTGTGTCGTACCAAGAAAGCGTAATAAAAAAAGCAGAGGTGTTGTTATGAGCTTGAAACTACCCGCCCCCAAAGCCAATGCGATGTTGATTTGTGATTATGTTATCACGGAACAGGGTACACGCAAAAAAAGTCTCATCGGAATTTTTGAAAATATTAGCGCCGCACGGCTTCCATGCACCCACCCAAGTCTTTCCGTTTATATCAAGCTGACCGATGCCAATGGCACCTATCGTTTCCATCTGGAACTCATCGATCTTAAAAATGATAAGTTGATCGGCCGCGGAGATCTTGCGCGTGAGGTGACCATTCAAAACCCATTAGCGGTGCATGAGCTTGTTTTTAACCTGAGTAACCTGCGTTTTGCCGCCACAGGTGATTTTGAATTCCGCATTTACGCCAACGACAGAATTTTTGGGCAAAAAACTTTTACGGTCAGCCCTCTCCGGCGTCCGGAGCCGGAACCGCCGAATGCGGTCTAAATGTCACTGTTATTGTTTTGCAGAGCCTAAACCTTCAATTGCTTCTCCGCATCCACCCAGTCGCGATTGATCTTGTCGATGGCCCGGCGCAGAGTGCCGCGAATGGGGTTGTCCGCGCCGGCGGCATGCACTAGTTCGCGTTGAACCTGAATGATCATGCGGAAATGCCGCACAATTTCTCCCTCATCCGCCTGGGTGTGCCGGAACAGTTTCTCGAAGGTTTCTCCCTGCGTCCAAGCGTCGACCGCTTCAGCCATATGGAAATGCGGGGGTTTGGTGTAGGGCCAGACGCGAAAGCGAGCTTCTTCACGGTGAATTTTATGATGCACCTGCTCGGCCAGTTTGCGAATTTTGTCATGTTTGGGCTTCAACTTGGGCGGCCATGCGCCGCGGCGTGGTTCAAAGATTAGACCTGAAACCAGCACGTTGAGGCCGGCCTCGTCTAGGTCCTGCAAAGCTCCCTCAAAATACATCTCGGCCAAGATCAATTCGTAACCAAATAATGCGGCGGCAAAACGGCCCTTGTCAGTGAGCTGAGCTTCCTGAATCAGCCCCAGTTCTTTGAGGAGCGTAAATTTTCGTTCCAACGATTCATAGCCGTGCAGTCTGTTTTTTTGAGACGACTGCCAGTGATGAAAACTTTTTGGGTAGATGTCAAGCAGGCGCTCGCCTTGGCGCGCGTACAGATTGAGCAGAGTCGCGTAAGCCGTGTTGAGTTGGCTGCGGATGCCGGCGGGGTTGCCAAAAACAATACGTGTCAGTTCATTAAATGGCAGACGGTTTGGCATGATGCGGATGTAAACGTAACCATTCTCATCCATGCCGCGGCGTCCGGCGCGCCCGGCCATTTGATAGAAATCACGTGTGGTCAGATAGTCGAAGCCCGTTCCGTAAAATTTTTCAAGCTCATCAAACACCACACTGCGCGCCGGCATGTTGATGCCCAGTGCGAAGGTTTCTGTGGTGAAAATGACTTTGATGAGCCGGCTGGTAAAAAGCCGTTCGATGATTTCTTTCAAAGACGGCAGCATGCCTGCGTGGTGATAAGCGATACCCCGTTCAATCATTGGGCGCATATCTTCCGCCGAGCGTTCGCCGGCTAGACCATAGCGAACCAGCATGTCGTCGAAAAGCGCAATGATCTTCGCGCGCTCCCCTTCATCGACAAAATCAAACAAAGCCGCTTCTTGTGCCAGATCGGCAGTTCGCTGGCGCCCGAACGCAAAATAAATGACCGGCAAGTGCTGGTGGCGCTTGAGACGTTCCAGCAGAGAATCGAGCTGATTGGGTTTGGCGCGCATGGATTTTAGGCCATGGCGTTTTTCACGGGAGGTGAGACTCCAGTTTTCACGCGTCAGGTAGCCGTGGTGGCGCAGGAGCTTCGTGTTTTCAAAAAACATTCCCTGGCATTGGAAGAGAAAACTAAGGGGGACGGGCCGATGCGTTTCTTCCACCACGCGCACGGGCTTACCGCGCACGCTTTCCATCCACGCCGCTAGCTCTCGCACGTTGGGAACCGTGGCGCTTAAAGCCAGAATGCAAATCGACGGAGGGGTGAAAAGAAGGGCCTCTTCCCACACGGTGCCGCGTTCGG
>CAYMUZ010000002.1:0-6678 GCA_964393875.1 uncultured bacterium
TGTCCAAAAAAACCGGTTAAAGAGGAGAATGAAAATGGTTGAGTTTGTTTGGATAGTACTCGGACTAATCCTTCTAATGCTGGGCGGCTGTTATCTTTTTGACCGCTATCAACAAAAGCACTCCCGTCATTAATTCCCGCCTTTAATTCTACCTGCCGCACTTCCGAAACGACAGGTTTCGGAAGGTTTTGCTGTGCCGACACATCGGTGTCGGTGCGCACTTCCGAAACAACAGGTTTCGGAAGGTTTTGCTGTGCCGACACATCGGTGTCGGTGCGCACTTCTGAAACAACAGGTTTCGGAAGGTTTTGCTGTGCCGACACATCGGTGTCGGTGCGCACTTCTGAGCGCAAGCTATTGATACGTTCTTCGAAAGCGGCATCTTCTTTCAGCCAGTTGAGAATCATAGGCAGCAGACGGCCGGCCTCGAGTGTCAGTGCATGCCTGGCGGCAAAGGTTTTTATTTCAGAATTGATTTCACCGAGTGTCACGCTATCTGCAAACGGCGTTGCGAGCGCAGCAACTTCACCTGCAGGCGGCCCCACCTGCCGACCGCCGCCATCCGGCAGATAGTTGCTGCCGTGCGTGCTAATAAAACCCCCTCGTAATCTTTCAAGCATGTTCCGATGTGCTAAGCCCTGTTGAGACAATTCCTTATAAATAGCACGGGCCCAGAGATAATCGGTGCCTTCCCTATGTTCCCGGGTCTGAACGATATTGGCCTCATCCACCACATACTGTCCATAATTCATACCGCTTAAAACGGAAACAAAAACTTTTTCCCGTCCATCAGGACCCGGCCTGAGAAGATGCCACTGCGAAGGGTCCGCCATAATCGCGTACAGCTTGGCTAAACCTGAAGCTGCCGACGCCTCGATCTTAAGCTGTTTTTCGGCAGGATAACTCTTGAGCCAATAAATCCGCAGACCTTTCAGCTGCTTCCAGCGCACAAGGGTCCCAAAGAGCCCCAAAAATAAATGGATCCCATTCTCAAGGGTTCTAACCCATTTAAGAATCCAAGGCGCGGTGATGGTTAACCCAAAGAAGCTCAGGTAGTAACCCATCGGACCTGAATAGGCATGAATATCCGCCACGGCTTTGTAGAAAAATTCCTCTGGGATGTTCCCGGATTTGAGATGTTCAGGCAGCGCTTGCAGCGTTTCCTGAAAAAGGGACTGCGCGTTTTGAATGGCTTGTCCGTCGGCAAGAGACACCGTTGGAATATCCGAACCGATGGCCCACACCTCCGTCTTTTGGCCTGTTTGATCGAGATGGTACTTGGCCTCAGCCGCCATGCCTGCCGTGGGCCCGCCGCCGCCCCTGCCCATGGCGATATAATCCACAACTTTGATTCCCAGCAATGCCAGCTTTTCACGGACATTCCTCAAGATACTCGCGCCGCCAACCAGTGCGCTTTCTTCGTTGGACGCACGCACATGCATGCGCGGCTCCTCCGGATGTTCAGCATTCCAAAGATCGACGAACCGGTCCATCTCGCTTAAAAGCGTATTAATGTTTTCAAGCTTGTGTTTTACGGCCGAATCGTCTTCGCCAACATACAGGCCAAGCTTGCGGGCTTCTAGAATAAATTCACTCAAGAAAAACACACCGCCGGAATATTTCGGGAACTTTTTCGCAACCATTTCTTTTTTTGCAGGACTCAGGCTGTCATGCGCCACCATCACCACCCTCGAACCTTTAGGCAATTTCCAAAGCACCCCATCGATTACAATACCCTCTTCCACAAAAAGCTGAACTTCATCCAGCCCCCCCTGAATCGCATTTCCTGAAGAGTTCATAAAAATAGTTACAGGTTTGCCGGGCTGGTCAATGCCCACACGGTAAAGGAAACCGCTGTTAACCATTTTTTCAGCAAATTGACGGCGTTTGAAAGATCCGGTCACGGTGGGTTCGGGTTCTGTCTTGCCCGGCCTCGTACTCAAATATTCCTGCACCCCAAAAACCTTGAAAGGAATCCCCGTCGCCTTCATGAATTCACGCACCGTGGGCAGCGCACTCAAATCCACAATCGGAGATTCGCCTTCGCTTCTAAAAAGTGCCCGGACATAGTCAATGCCCTTTTCAATTCGCTCAGTCGGAAAACGCACTAGAAAACCCGCACGCACCGCAGAGTCCGCAGTCTCAGGCTGAATGATCTGCCCTTCCGGAGTACCGTCCGTTCCAAATTCCGCGTGATAAAGTTCTAAAAATTTCTTTGCATGCTCGAGCGTCTGCGTCTCGATGGAAACTCCTGCATGCGGCGGCCCCGGAAATTTCTCGATCTGCCGAAGTGCGCTGACAAAATCAATCTGCTCAAGCGCTCCGATTTTCAGCGCAATCCTGTAAACGTTATCCATGGATTCTGCTTTTTGAAGATCCGAAACCAAAGCCCGCACGGCTTGTGCACGCAGACGATAGATGGAAACACCAAGGCTGTGAAGATCTGACGTTGGAAAATAAACGCTCGTCTGGTGCGGCTGCAAAATGGCCAAAGACATATTTGCACGGGTCTCTGCCAGGGGCACACCTAATAAAGACTGGCTGGGTTCCACCGCGCGAATCATGACGGTATCTATTTCTTTAGCCGGCTGAGCTCCAGAAGTTTTCGTCCTCGGCAAAATGCCGCGCCCCGTGATCAACCCCGCCCCTTCCGGCAGCTTGCTTTGCGCGTCATGCAGAATCAAAAGGTCACCCGCTTGTACCTCGGGGAGAGGCCCACTTTGTCCATAGGCATACAATCTTTCCCAGGTTCCAGGTGCTATCAAAGCTTCCAGCTCTGCGGTGCTTAATTCTTGAACCGGTCTCACTTCGGAGCGGCCAAGTTCAAAGGACAGGAGGGTGAACAGGCGATCATCTACTTTTGCATCCCCCGGAGAAAGCAAGAAACGGGCAAGCCGGGCATTTTCTAATGTTCTCACCATCGTGACGCGCCCGGAGGCTTTCGCGATGAGTTCATCCAGTTCTTTTTTTTGCTCAGCCGGTTTTTTTTCTTTAAGAGCTTCGCCTGCCGGTAGCCTTCGCATCAATGGGGCGATATAAACATCCGTTGAATGAAATACCGCTGCAACATCAGCATGATATTCGGCCGTCCACGGACCGGTGGCATCGACGTTAGAAAAAACGAGCTGCGTTTCCGTCCCGCTAAGCGTATCCACGAAAACAATTGGGCGATCGGGCTGGATGGGAACCTGCATGGCCTGGGTTTTTGGATTCACTTCCCAGCGCAGTCTTTCGTCTGCAGCGCGTGTTTCCACCTCCATCTTCCGCAGCGGTGCAGGCCCCTCTTTTTGGGGCAGAACGATCATGAGAGCAGGCGGTTTTACACCTTTGCCGGGAACCACAGACATATAGATGCGGTTGAAATAAGATACTCTTTGGGCGCTGCGGTTGTAAGGCCCTGGCATGGTCAACACGAAAGCCTTTCGCTGCACATCGCTGGCATCAAAAGTGATATGTGTTTTTTTCCGGACCCCGGGCCAGCGCGGCGAATTAAGCAATGCTTCCAGGGGTGTCACTGAAGCCGGCTTTAAGCTGACTCCTGCAAAAGGCGGTGGTTCAAGAATGTCTAATACTTCTGTGCCATCATCCCATGCATAAGTACGCTCCCAGGCTGCAATCTGGGGATGAAAAATACGCGCGGCAGCCGCTTCAATGGCCGGCAGATCCTCCAGCCGGACACCTTTTTCCTGGATCATCACCTGCAGGCCAAGCGGCAGTCTGCCCGCTTGTTTTTCCTGTAAAAGATTTTTTAGAAAATGGTCAGGCCCTAAGGCGGTTAAAAAATGCAGGATCGCTTTCGCCTTGTCATCATCAGCAAAAGGATATTTTAAAATAAGACGATGCCCGGCATCTTCGGCAAACTTATCGCCGCTTTCCCAATGCCCGCGAGTCCATTCATGCGTCAGGTAAAAATCCTTCTCAAAACTGCGTATCCCATTACGTGTCTGGATAAAACTGCGGCCGTCCGGCAGAGGAAGGACACTCGTCTGCAAATCCCGATGAGGCGGCCAGAGAAGAAGCTGCACATCAATGCTGTGCTTATCATTTTGAGGCGGTTCTTTCGTGATATGAAATTTTTTAGCGTCCCTGTCCCAAAAAAACCAGCCTCGGATATTGACTGAATCGATGCCAGCATCCCAGGGAACCGGCGAACCTGTGCGCATTGCGGCGGGAAAGCTGGAGTCTGTCAGGGAGGCAAGCGTCTTATTTTTGGTAAAGCTCTGCAGCAGGGTCATAGGACCCGTAACTAAATAGTTTTCGGCATCGCCTTGAGCGCCAGAGAGCCCCTCCATCCGTAAAATAGGGACAGAACTATGCTCCCCAGTCGCGTTGTTATCTGCCAAATACCCTTTCGGAAGAAAGAAACGGAGCTGAAATTTAATCGGGAGAAACCGGATGCTGGAAGCAACGATACCGGCCTCGAGAATCAAACGCTGGCCGTATTGATGTGAGTAATAACCCGAAGTAAAAGCATTGGCGTCAAAAGCAGCGGCTGGCACCACGAGGTAATTTCCGGACTGAAGATGTGCATCGGGGCTAAATGAATTGCTTGTCAAAAAAATTCCGGAGCGGAGCAATTCACCCAGGGTGCTCTGCGAAACCTCAGCCGCCATAGGCGCCAGTATCGATTCCACCTTTTCTGCCGTGACCCGCACTTCCGAAACAACAGGTTTCGGAAGGTTTTGCTGTACCGACACATCGGTGTCGGTGCGCACTTCCGAACGGCCAAGGGCAGTGTCAATAAAATTGTTCATCACATCCTGAAGATCCATCGTTTCACTGCTGACTTTGCCAGCCAGGTAACTCTTGTGAGAGTCATCGGGGGCATCGATAAGACGGGCCGCCGTAAAAAAAAGATTCTCGTAGGCTTCAGGAACTTTACGCAGCGCCTGTTCGATCCGAAGCCTACGGCGAACACCAAAGGGCGCCCTATAGGAACTTAGAAAAGCCCAAAATCGAGTGGTTTTTTGTAAAAGTCTTTCCTTCCGCCGCCCCAAATCCCTCCGGGAGGGTTCTATCCTGGAAAAGAGCTGCTCGATGAGTTCGGTATCCACACCCCAGCGGTCTTTTTCGCCTGTGCTGGTAAGTTGAAGCCGGGCTGCAGCCATCTTCATAATGCCCTGAAGCTCTAAGGAAAGACCCTCTTCCTGCCTTTCCAAATGAGTGTAAGGACGGGTCGTGGGGCTTAACCGGTAAATATCCCAACTAAAGCCAGCAGAAATAAAACCGAGGAAAGTCAGGCCTCCCCAGTTGCCGACATTTTGAGGTCCCATAATATTCGCAGCAATGCCGCCAGCCACAATCCCCAGCAGGGTTAGAATACCGAGAACCCCCAGAACTTCCGGCAGCCGGCGCCTGTATTCCAGATTAAGAACGTCCATTCTCGCCTGGATGTCATCACGCCTTTCTCTCTGCGCGTCAAAATACTCCCAAATCTGCTGCATCGTGACTTCTGAAAAATCTGAATCTTGAACTCTGACTCGCATGAGTGGGTCTGGCCGTCTTACTTCTGAGCGGCGACCGTCGGCTTTAAACACAGCAGGGATTTCTTCGCCAACCATACCTTCCGCTTTGCGGTAGACTTTCAAATAAGTCCTGACGTTATCATGAGCACCTTTTTTATCCCATTTCTTCATGATGCGGCCGGCTTCCGTATACAATCGGCTCACGGCGGCATCGTCGTTGTCATTGACCGCCTTCTCAAAAGTCCTCATGTGTTTTAAAACTTTGTCAGCCTTTGCATCATGGTCGGGTTGAGGTTCTGCGCCATCAGACCGTTTCCCCGTTCCTTCACTCGAGGGTTCCCGGACAGCTCTGCCCTTCCTCATACGAACCGGTGCGCCCCAATCAGGAACATTTTCCGGGAGAGCTTCAGGCTTCGGGGCTTCAAGCGTTGTCTTCACGCCCGCAGGTTCACTCCATAACTTTCGCATTTTTTCAAGTTTCGCAGCAAGCGCTTGCACACTTTTACCGCCGGCCGCCTGAAGATCGGACAACTCCGGGTCCGTCAAATTAATTGTAATGGCATGTTCCGCCAGCACTTTTGCTGCTTCCGCGTCTAAAAATGTTTTAAGGGCCGCCTCCGTAGGAATACCGCCCCTGCGAATTTGCCTATCGATATGTCTGGAGACTGCCGCGGCAATCGCTCCCGCGACGGCCCTCGTCAGGCCTTGAGGGACGGCACTTGCTTCAGGCCCCGCGTCTGCCGCCGTGACTCCGGCAGCGGCAGTAGCTTCGGATGGTTCTGCATTAAAAGAGACCGGGGCGGCTGTCTCTAACGATGCCTCCAAAAAAGGGCCGGTTGTTGTCCGGAAAGGGAAAGATGGCGATGAATCTGCAGCGGTTGTTGTAGGGAGCACAGCCGCCTCTAACATCGGCGAGCCTGGCACCGCAAACTGCGTTTGCCCACCGTGAGACATTCTCATTTCACCTTCCAGCATCCGGTGAATGCTCAAAAATAACGGATTCTCCGGAAATCGCTGAAGGGCCGCTTGAATCACCGGCCGCAGATCCTGATTGCGCTCCGGCCCCAGATCCCGCAAAGCCTGAGACTCCGTGTGATCGGATGCATTTCCCTCCGATACCACCTTGATTGTCGCTGCGTCGATGTCCGCGCGCAGCTTATCAGCCGCTCTTTTAATGAGCGTGGTCTGAGCAGCTCCAAGTGCCTGCCGCTGT
>CAYMUZ010000003.1:0-7270 GCA_964393875.1 uncultured bacterium
CTTGGCGCGGCCATCGCTGTTGAGCGACTCATTTACTTTTGGCGCTTGCGCATCCACTACGAAGCCTTCAGTGACCAGCTCAAGGCGTACTTGATGAAGAAACAGATCAAAGAAGCGTTGCTGCTCTGCCGCAAACATTCCAACCCTGTGCCACGGCTTGCGGAACATTATCTGCGCAATTTAGAAAAGGATTCCCTTCGTGATGAAATTCTTAAACGGGAAGGCTCTCTCGCCTTGGAGCGCGTTGAGACTCGCCTGCGGGCCTTAGCGAGCATCACCCATATCGCACCGCTTCTTGGCCTGCTAGGTACGGTGACAGGGCTGGTTGGGGCCTTTCACAAAATCGAAATCATGGGCGGGCAGGTTCAACCCGGCGATCTTGCGGCTGGCATTTGGGAGGCTTTGATTACCACTGTGTTTGGGCTCGTCATCGCGATCCCCTGCATGGCCGCTTATCATGGATTTGAAGGGGCCGCCGACAAAATTGCCCGCAGAATGCAGTTTATGGTTTCAGAACTAAACGAGTTTTTTGGTAAGTATTCGGCGGGCGATTTTAAAGCGGAAAATCCGGAAAAAAGCGAGCAGCATTTGCTGGCAGTGAGCTGATGGAATTTATTCGTCCTAAAAAGACCGCCCTTTCTTTGGATATGGCGCCCTTGATTGATATCGTCTTTCAACTGCTCATTTTTTTCATGCTTTCGTCTTCTTTTTTAGCGCCGTCACTCAAACTCACTTTGCCCAAAGCGGTCATGAGTGATAAGCAGGAAGCCGATCCGATTGTGGTGAGCCTCGATAAACAGGGCGATGTCTTTATAAACACCCTTAAAATAGCGATGCCAGAGTTAAAAGCCCAGCTTGAAGGAAGGCTTGGCAAGACCGCTAAGAAATCGGTGAATATTCGCGGGGATCAGGACATGCCCTATAAGTTTTTCGTCGAGGTGATGGATACCGCCCGCCAGGCCGGAGCCCAGCAGGTCAATATTGTGCATGAAGCGCCCAGATGAAGATTCCTTTTTCTTATCGCCATAGTTTTTTTGTTCCGGTGTTGAGCGTTACCGTGTTGGCGCACGGGACTTTTTTTCTCCAGAGAGGACTTTTTTCTTCTACGCCGCAATTTTCAGTTGAGCGGGCGCCCTCCAGTATGGCGGTCGTCATTTTAAAAGATTCCAACCCTGAGCCTCGAGTGCAGAAAGAGGAAGCCCCGGTGGTGACTGTCAAAGAAGTCTCGGCACAAGTGAAGGTCGTGGCGCCGAAAAAAGTGTCGCCAAAACCCAGGAAGATACCCGCTGAAAAATCAGTCCCTATTGCGTCCAATCATGGCGCCCTCAGCGAGGCGAAACCCCACTATTTACAAAACCCCGCGCCTATTTACCCTGACTTTGCCCGCGAACGAGGTTGGCAAGGGGTCGTGACTTTGCAGGTGGCAGTGAATGAAAACGGTCTAGCCGGTCACGTGAGTGTCTTTCAAAGTTCGGGTTTTAAACTACTCGATCGGGCCGCAGTGAACGCAGTTCGGAGATGGATTTTTTCGCCCGCCCACATGGGCACTCTCAAGCTCAAATCTGACGTTAAGATTCCCATCCGTTTTGTGCTGAACGATTAAACGAGGTTGTTTTTGATGAAATACGGTTTCTCGACTATGGGGCGAAAACAGATGCGTGTGGAAGCGCTGTTTACCGCGGGGTTTATTTTTTTATTTTCGTGTGCCGCTTTGATGCCGGCGGTGCATGCTCATTTGCACGATCATGCGACCGGCTCACACGCTCAGGCCGATGAATCGTTCTGCGGTATTCAAAGTCATGTCGCCGCGACTTGTGCGGTGGCTGCGAAAACTTATTTTGAATTCACGCAAATCGCCACCGAATCTCTGAAAATTCCACAGACGCTTCTTCTGTTTGGAATCAGTGCACACCAACCCTCCCGAGCCCCGCCGCTCTTCTTTCTCTTCGCGTTCTAAGCCGGTTCGGTCAAGGGGGACAGCTTCCTGACTGCGCGGGGCTTCCTGAGTTTCTGATTCGCAAGACTTCATAATAGGAGAGAGCCCTCATGAAAAGTATTCTTATTCTTGTTTCTTTTTTTTGTATTCTCTGGTTCGTTGAAAAACCGCTGCACGCCGAAGAGCTGCCGGTTCATTTTCAGCGGCAGATGGAAGAGATGCGCACGGTCATGCGCTCGCTTCAATCTACTGTGACAGATCTTAAACAAACCGTGCTGTCCCAGAACGAGGTTATCCAACGGCAGAATATCCGGATCAATGCGATTGAGGGACTTTCCAAAGGCGCATCACCCGCAGGGATTGTGTCTCTGGCGGGTCCTTCCGGTTCGCAAGGCCCCATGGTTTTAAAAGGGGCGTCCGGTTTCAATCCTGAGATTGGCGTCATCGGGACGGTTCAGGCCAAGTCGACTCAAAACACAAATGATTCCGAAGGCAATGACACGATTGCTCTGAGGGAGCTCGAGTTGAATTTTGCTTCCGTCGTGGACCCTTTCTCCAGGCTTGACGCGATCATCAGCTTCAATGACAGCTTGGAGGCCCAAAACGCAAATATTGAAGAGGCCTACTATACGCGCTGGGGCCTGCCTCTGGGATTCACCGGGCAGATCGGAAAGTTTCGCTCCAAGATCGGTAAACAGAACCTCATGCATTTACATCAGCTCGACACCACCGATTATCCGCTGGTTATCCGTGACTTTTTCGGTGAGGAGGGGTTGGCCTCCTCAGGTGCACGACTTCAAAACAATATTCCGAATCCATGGGATGTTCCCTTGGAAATGACTGGAGAAATCTTGCGTGGCAACAACGGGGCGAGTTTTTCAGGGGCTTCACGCCGGCCGATCTTCAATACCCATTTAAAAACCTATTTTGACGTAACCCGCGATGTCAATGTGGAGTTGGGCTGGACGACGTTATTCGGAGACGAAAACACGCCCGGGACTGTTACGAGCGATACGGGAGCGCTCGTATCCTCGACGGAGTCCAAAGGACAGGATCGTTACGGAGTCAAGGTTTTCGGCGGCGACATGACTTTGAACTGGTTTCTGCCGGAAGGGAAGCGAGTCAAATGGCAGAATGAACTGTATTTTCAAAACCGAAGCAGCCTTGCCCACGTGAATGAGGACCCCTGGGGGTTTTATTCTCTCCTCGATTACAAATTTTCATCCAAGTTTAGCGTGGGCACCCGGTTTGATTACCTCGAACCACTGGATGTCGCTAGGGCGCACTGGCAGACCTTTGGAATTTCTCCCTACGTCACGTTTTGGCAGAGTGAGTTTGCCGATTTTAGACTGCAATATTCCCGCACCAAGCCGGCCGATGGCAGTGAAAAGACGGACAACCTCGTGATGCTGCAGGCTGACTTTTTGATCGGAGCCCATAAACATCCGGTTCAGTAGAAGGCAAATTTGGGTATTCGCTTTCTGTCACTCGTGACGAACATGAATATTTTTCGTTGCGGGTCCGCTGCAGGCGGAGAAGCAATTCTGGGGCCTGAGATTGCCACATCCCCTTCGGGGATTCGCAATGTGAGAAGCTGAAAAAATGCAGAAGATAAGGTGAAAAGGAGTGTTATGAACAAACCTATTTTTTTTAAAAGCATCGTGATTGCGGGCTTCTTTACCATGGGTTTCTGGGGGGTTGCACAGGCCGGCGATAAAATTCGCGTGGTGGCGACAACGCACAACCTTGCTGATTTCGCATCGCAAATCATCGGCAATGATGCTGAAATCTATGCGGTGGCAGCGTCCGGCCGCGACATCCATTTTATTCAGCCAACACCGCGTGACGTTTTGAAAGTAAAAAAAGCCGAGGTATTCATTCACACAGGGCTTGACCTCGAAGCGTGGCGAGACCCCCTGCTGAATGCCGCCGGGAATGTTCGTTTTCTTGAAGATCGCCGCTGGAAGATCGACACTTCACAGGGGATTACGTTGCTTGAAGTGCCTGACTCTTTGTCGCGTTCAGAAGGCGACATTCACGCCTTTGGAAACCCTCACTACTGGACGGACCCTGAGAATGCG
Source organism: uncultured bacterium (assembly GCA_964393875.1). GTDB lineage: Bacteria > Omnitrophota > Omnitrophia > Omnitrophales > Aquincolibacteriaceae > JAHFHB01. The sequence continues at coordinate 4,018 of CAYMUZ010000003.1, forward strand.
CGCAAAATGGTCGCGAGGATTGCAGTGAAATTAGCCGGGCTTTATCCCGAGCGCGCGGGGACTATTCAGAAAAATGCGGCAGCGTTAGAGGCCGTTCTTTCGGCAAAGTTGGCAGAGTGGTCAAGACGGCTGGCCCCCTTTCGCGGTACGAGCATCATCACTTACCACAAAAGCTGGCCCTATTTTTCCGAGCGTTTCGGGTTTGAAATTGCCGGGTACATCGAGCCCAAACCCGGCATTCCTCCGACGGCAAAACATTTGAGCGCGTTGATTCAAGCCGGACGTGAAAAACAGGTCAAACTGGTGATTAATGAGGCTTTTCAAGAGCGCCGAGCCGCCGACAAGGTTGCTCGGGAAATCGGGGCAGTGAGGGTCACGCTCTATCAATCTGCGGGCGAAGGCGGCAGTAAAAGCTATGTCGAAATGATGGATAAAAATGTGGCCTTGATCGAGCAGGCGCTGGCAACGGCCCATCAGGAGGCTCGTCATGGTTGATTTCTTTTCTCTCATGGGAGCACCGCTTTTGGCCGCCATGATTTTAACAGGCATTCATGCGTATTTAGGGTTTCATGTCATTGAACGACAGGTTATTTTTGTGGACCTCTCACTGGCCCAGATTGCAGCGCTTGGCGCCGCAATCGGCGTGCTGCTTGGGTTTGACCTGCACACCTGGCCCAATTATCTGATTTCACTGCTTGCCACGTTTACAGGCGCGGGGGTCTTTGCCCTTTCGCGCAGTCGTCGCGAGCGTGTACCCCAGGAGGCCGTGATCGGCATTGTGTACGCGGTCTCTTCGGCGCTGGCCATTTTACTTTTGACGCGTGCACCGGAGGGGGATGAGCACATTCGCCACATGCTGGTGGGCAATATTCTGTTAGTGACGCCTGGTGAAATTATTCGCATGGTGATTCTGTACGGTCTGGTGGGATTCCTCCACTGGAAATTTCGACGATTTTTTTTGATGATTTCATCGAAGCCGGCAGAAGCGTTTGCGCAGGGGATTGCCGTCAAAAAATGGGACCTGCTTTTCTATATCACCTTTGGTCTGGTGGTCACGAGCTCTGTTGAAATCGCGGGAGTGCTTCTTGTTTTCTCGTTTCTGATCGTGCCGTCGGTCATTGCCATGTTTTTTTCAGACAAGCTTCCCACACGGCTTACTCTCGGCTGGGGCGTTGGCTTTATCGCCAGCGGCGCCGGTATTTATGCGTCGTATGCTTTCGACCTTCCCACCGGGCCAAGCATTGTCTGTGTGTTCGGGGTGTTGTTTGTTTTGGCTGCAGCTATAAGGCGGTGCCGGGAGTGTCGAGTGGATTAGGACCCGCGTCAAATTCAGGCCATAGAGTTTCTCAGTCAGCAGGAGCTAACCTATTCTACTGCAAGGCATTAAGACTAACTTTTGCGTTTGAATATGATGAGCCATAGCAAAAACAAGTGCGGGCCCTTGAGATGCACAACCCCGCGGGTAGAGTTCCTTTATACACGAAATTTGCGCCGAAGAAAGCGGTACCCACGCCGAAGGGGACAGTCCCCAACCGGGGGACAGGTCAATGCCGAACGGAAATCGGCGGAAAGAACAAATGTCGCGAGCGGAATCGAAAAAAACTTAGTCTTTCAACGGAAGGCGGCTTTTTAAAAAACGGTCCTCCAGTGAACTAAAAACCCAGCATTCCTCCGGCAGCGGTCCCCCGTTGTAGACGATCATTGTTTCTCCGATTCGAAAGGCTGCCAGAGGGTGAACGCTTCCCTGCGGAGCTACCTGCCGTGCAAGGGCGGTAAGAAACCGGTCGATCTTAGATGCCTCGAGCTGGCCTTTGATCTCTAGAAAATCACGCAGAATATAAAGTAACTCGCCGGCCTTGGGTGGCGCCGCGGCGGGGGTGACTGCTTTTACTTTCAATGTCTTCATGGGCGAATCCTTTCACAGCAACTCAACATAGGCTCAAGCATAGCCGCCCTCCGGAGCATTCGTAAAGAGCCCCGCCATTTATTTTTTAAAAGGGTATCTCTTAAAAAGAATAATATCTCTCTCGAGTAGATTTATGAGCGCTCAAGATCTAGGGAGTATTACTATCCGCTTTGTTGAGTACTAAGAACGGGTGAGTAGGAGGGGGTAAAGGGGTTGTTGGGGACCTCTATTGAAAAGGAGACTTCTTAACGAGCCCGGCACGCGCGGTACCACTCTCGGGTACCACTTTACATTTGCGTTTGGATATGATTGGTTTTAGCACCTGCTAGCAAGGCCTTGCTACGTCTTGAAACTCGGAAAATCATGGTGTACGACTTAATTAACACCTGTGCTTTGACCCAGGAACAAAATTGCTCGAAAAGGAGACTTGAAAATGAAAAAACGAAGAAGTTTTGTTGCGTTTGCCTTGTTGTTTGCGTTTGTTGCAAGTTTTTCGGGGGCGAGGATGGCGTATGCGGAAGACGGCGAGGATAATGCAGGAGATGCGAGGGCTGGTGTGAATGGAGCGACGTTGCCGCTGGATGTCCTTAATCCTTTGTATGAGGAACCAAGCATACCCAGACCTCGGGTTTTGTTAGAGGATGGTCCACGCCCTTTGCAAGACGATTGTGCTAAACGCGGAGGCATGTTGGACTGTATTGCTAACGCATGGTGCACGTGGCAAAACGATAGCGTCTGTGTAGTGAAATTCCCGCCCGCCCCCTGATATAATCGGACCGCCGATAGTAGAGAAAACCGCGGGCGCATAATCGGTACCGGTACCCAGAGTGCCGTTGCGGAGACGAGGCCGGCAGGGCCTAGCGAACGTGCCGAAACCAGTTGGGATTCGGCTGGGGGAGAAGGAGTTTTTCAGAAAGTGCCAAACTGCTTGATTTACTTCTCATGCTGAGAAATCATGCGCCTCTTGTGTCTGCGCCCCGAAAAAAAACGAACGAGGTCCCTGAACGAGAGATGGCGATTGCACGAAGCCGTATGGATGATTTTATCCGCCGGTTTTAATGTTTTTTATGGCCGGGACTTTTCCGCTTGCGTCAAGGAACTTTTGTCTGAGAAAATCGAAGATTCGCAAGATGTAGGGTTTATCCAACGTATCAAAGAGGGGAAGCAAGAAAATTATTTTTCGGCCGGAGAGGTCCATGTGCTTTTCCCCAAATAAACTGGTACCTCGTCAACCTTAAGATTATCAGTAGTGCCCTTTAATTAGGCTCTGTAAAACAATAACATAGCCATTTGGAGGGCTCGGTGTGTGGTAAGTTCGAGGCGCAAGGACGAGACAGCGAGTCTAAA
>CAYMUZ010000004.1:0-12239 GCA_964393875.1 uncultured bacterium
GCCGTCTTTTCTATACTCCAGAGAGCGAACCAAAAAGAATGGAATATGAGCCTTACCAGAAAAAATTTAAGCCGGAAGACATGCTCTGCCTTCGTCAGCGCATTGGCCGGGTAAAGCTAGATCTGACTAAGCATGATCCAAGCGTCCTTGAAATCATCCATGACTTAAAACCAAAGGTCGATGAACATCACAAGAGCCTGTGATAGAATACGGCACAATAAGCCAAAGGGAATTTTATGAAATTTAAAGAGACAGAAACCGTAGAACTCAAAACCTCCACCTCGGAACTTAAAGAGGCGGTCATTTCAATTTCCGCGATTCTTAATAAAAATGGCAAGGGCAAGCTTTACTTTGGAGTCAATGATCATGGCTTGGTGATCGGACAATCGATCGGCAAGAATACGTTACGGGATGTGACTGAGGCCATTTCTGCTCACATTGAGCCGAAACTTTTTCCAAGAGTAACGGCTCGGACTTTTCAGAAGAAGGCCTGCATCCTCGTTGAATTTGAAGGCAGCGACAGTCCGTATTTTGCTTACGGCCGTGCTTATATGCGGGTTGCCGATGAAAACCGGCAGCTCTCCGTTAAAGAAATCGAAAAGCTGCTCATAAATCGGAATGATTATCGTTCAAAATGGGAAGCCGAGATCTCCGATATAGGAATCAAGGAAGCGCGCGTCCCAGCAATTCGGCGTTTTGTTAAACGTGCCAATGATGCAGGACGCATGAACAGCCGCTATGACAATGCGAAGAATGTTCTCAATAAGCTTGGCCTGATTAAGGGGAATAAACTCTTCAATGCAGCGCGTGTTTTGTTTTCTGCACATAACGAAGTTGAAGTCCAGGCAGCTATTTTCGCTGGAACAGAAAAGATCACCTTTCTCGATATCCAAAATTTCCGAGGCAATTTATTTGATCTGATCGAAAAAAGTGAATCCTATTGCAGAGAACATATGAACTGGCGTGCCGATCTTTCTGGCAGCAGACGGGTAGAAATTCCGGAAATTCCCGTCCGCGCTATCCGGGAAGCCATCGTCAATTCTCTTTGTCATAGAGATTTTTCTAATCCGAAGGGAAATGAGGTCGCAATTTTCAAAGATCGCATAGAGATTTACAATCCGGGCCGTTTTCCTGAAGATCACTCCCCGCAGGAGTTTATTACGGGTAAGGAACGGAGCATCTTGCGCAATCCCTTGGTGGCAAATGTATTTTTTATGGCAAGTGACATCGAACGTTGGGGCTCCGGCTTAAAAAGGATTCACGAGGCTTGTCAGGAAGCAAAGGTAAAGGTGGCCTTCGAAAATTTGAAGACAGGATTTCTTGTGACCTTTTACCGCCCTGAAATTGGCGTCCGGGAAATCAAAAAAATCGGGGGTCTGGGTGAGGGTGTAAATGAGGGTGTAAGTGAGGGTGTAAATTTGCTGTTCGCTTATATCCGGAAAAACCCTGGTCAACGAGCCCCGCATATTTCTCAAGCGCTTAAAGTGCCGCAGAAGACTTTGGAGCGTTGGCTCAAAAAATTGAAAAAAGAGAGAAAGATCAAGTATAAAGGCAGCGCTAAAACGGGCGGGTATTGGGAACTGCGGAAATAAAGTGTAGAGGCTTTGGCCCTACACCTTGGTCGCGTTAGCTTGGAAAAATTTCGACTTTCAGCGGATCTTTTTGATAGAATTCAGGTCTTAACGGAATCTGGATAGGGAGCTCGGACGGTCTTCGGCGTGTGTTTCTTGTCATTGTAAACCCGTCTTTTAATCGCCGTTGGGCCCTCTTCTCTCTGAAGTTTCCATTCGCCCTTCGCTACTCGGTACAGCAGAATTGGTATTTCAATGCTGAAAGTAGGTCGTCTGAGAGTGGCGGTCGGGCAGCTCTGATGTTAATCCGCTTGAGGTTCGCGTTGTGACCGAATACCTTGCAAGGGCGGAAGGGCGGAAGTGCGGAAGGCCGCCTAAGCCTCTATTTTTTCAGCGAAATCAAATGCTTGATCACTGGCATCTCTTCCTGCTATTTTTAAGCCAATAACAAAGTAGAGGAGGAATGAGAATGAAAAGCTGGATTGTTGCCGACAAGGAGCATCTGGGGGGATCCCCTCGCGTGCGTGGCACCCGAATTTCAATTACTTTTCTTTTAGAAAGTTTAGCGGCCAGAGTGACGATTTCGGAAATCGTTCAAGCTTATCCCACCCTGACTGAAGAAGCGGTTCGCGGAGTGCTTGGCGAACTTGCTAAGGAAAAAGAAAAAGCCGCGTGAGAATTCTTCTTGATGAAAATATGCCGCATAATTTAGTGAAGGAGCTTCGCACCGAAGGCCATGAGGTTGAATCCGTGCACACGCTCGCAATCGCTGGCGTCAAGAATGGAGAACTCTACAAGATCATAAAAAATGACTAGGATCTCCTTTTTACCAAAGATGTTGGATTTAACGATTGGGCTAAAAAAATCAAGGAAGAACGTCGCGTTAAATATGTACTGGTAACCCTTCCTCAAAAATCTCAGGATTTGTTTGTTAAGGACTTCACAACCAAATTTAGCAAAACAGATTGGTCAAAGCACGTTCATGGGAACGCTTGGCCAAAGGAAAACAAATAGTCTTCTTACTCATGCGCCGGCCATACAGGCGATTCTAAATTCGTCCAGCCAAGCCAGAGCCACTACACTTTAGCAAAGTACAGATGAGATAGTGTAGAGGCTCAAGTTTGCCGCTCCAGGGTTCGATAGCGCCAAAGCCAGCCCGCTCATTAAAATCCAACTTGACTTCCTTTTCTAGTGGCGTAAAATTGCTGTTTAAATGGCTAAAGTACGCTACCTATGATTCCACGAATCCTTCAGAAAAACATTTCAGATCAGGCCTTTCATGGTCAGGTTTTGATTATTCAGGGTCCCCGGCAGGTGGGCAAAACCACTCTTGCTTTGAAAATCGTGCGAAGCCTGAAAATGAAGGGGTCAATCCGCGTTTTTAATTGTGATGATCCGGACCATCGTGAACTTCTAGAGAATCAAAGCCTCGAAGCACTTAAGAAGACGATTGCAGATGCAAAGATCATTTTTATTGATGAAGGGCAAAAACTTTCGACGATAGGGCAGACACTCAAGCTTTTGGCGGATCATTACAAAAAGAAGCTCCAAATCATTGTGACGGGTTCCTCCACAATGAATCTTTTGGATAAAACGCAGGAATCTTTGACTGGTCGGAAAAAGGTTTACACCTTGTATCCTGTTTCATGGGAAGAGGCGGCTAAAAGAAGATCTGCTTCTCCAGAGAAAAAATTAGAAACATTTCTTGTCTATGGGAGTTATCCGCAAGTTGTAACTGCTAAAAAAAATCAGGATAAAGTTGATGTGCTTAAGGAATTAAAAACAAGTTACCTTTATCGTGATGTGTTTGATTTTCAGGGAATGAAGAACGCCGATGTTTTTATGAATCTTGTAAAAGCCCTGGCGTATCAAATCGGAAACGAAGTTTCGTATACGGAATTAGCGAATTTGCTTAAGATTAACCGGGCAACCGTTGAGCGTTATGTCCATGTGCTAGAGCAGAGTTTTATTGTCTTCCGGCTTCCTGTGTTTACGCAGAACAAACGACGGGAACTCTCGAAGTTGCGAAAGATCTATTTCTGCGATGTGGGTATCCGCAATGCTGTGATCAATAATTTTAATCCACTTGATAAAAGAGACGACCTAGGCGCCTTGTGGGAGAATTTCATGGTGGTGGAGCGGATGAAATACCGGGAATATCATCGCATTGAGGCTAATCAGTATTTTTGGCGGACCTATGATGGCAGCGAGATTGATCTTGTGGAGGAGCGCGAAGGCCTGCTTTACGGTTTTGAATTTAAATGGAAACCGAGGGAGCATGCGCGTGTGTTGGCAAAGTGGAGCGAATACCCTCATAGCTCCTATCAGGTGATTACGCCGAGTGAAATGCAGGGATTTGTCAGCTAAAGGAATTTGTGATGCCAAAGACAAAAAAGAAGCGATGGGATCCAGAAAAGGATCCGAATTACCGGAAGCTGAAAGATGGGGAGGTGGCTCAGAACGCCAACCCGGTGGCATAAAAATTCTATCTAAAAACGATACAAAAAACGGTCTAGACAACCGGGACCACTATAGTTACAAGTTCTGTGTGGTCAAATCCCTTATCCCTGCATATAATGGCACTCCTTTCGCTGTAATTGTTCCAGGTTCTGTAGACGCTTTATTTATAGAAAGGAAAATTCCTATGGACAAAAATGAACTTTACGAAAAAGCCGAAAAAGCGTTCAACCAGGCGTTTGAACTTACAAAGCATTCTGTGAAAATTATTTCCGAGAAGGCAGGAGAAGCGGCGCATATCACCAAACTGATGATCGAAAAGGCGTCTTTGGAGCATCGAGTGACCAAGAAGTTTGCACAGATTGGCAGTCGCGTTTACGAGAGTTCCGCTCAAGGTGGAAGTTTGCAGAATCAGGATTCCAAGATCGGCCAGCTCATTGAAGAAACGCGCCAGCTCGATACCCAGCTGTCGCAGGTTGACGCAGAGCTTACGAGTGAGCGCGGGAAGAGAAAATAGTTAAACGTTCACGTGCGAGCGTGGTGAAACTGGCAGACACACCAGCTTGAGGGGCTGGCGCCGCAAGGCGTGGAGGTTCAAGTCCTCTCGCTCGCACCAAACTAACGGTTGTATGCAAGAATGCGGCTGGATCAAGCAGAGGGTTGCAGGGTTCAGAGGACTTGAAGGGAGCACCGATTATTGAGGTGACAGACGTCACGTCAATGGTGCGGGCGGCGACCGAGCAAAGCGAGGCGCCAAGTCCTCTCGCTCGCACCAAATCTTTTGATTTGGCACTTCTTCGGCGTGGCACAAGGTAGGTCACGTCCCGAGGGTGCGTTTCCTATTTCAAAGGCGTTATGTCAAATCTCCCAGACCATATTTTTCGCGAATACGATATCCGCGGCATTGCCGAGAGGGATCTCACCGATGAGGTGATTCTGAGCATCGGCAAAGCTTACGGTACCTACTTGCGTCGCCGTAAGAGCTACGTCGTTGCTCTCGCAAGGGATTGTCGTGTCAGCTCACCGCGAATTCACCAAAGTCTTCGCAACGGAATCCTCTCCACGGGCATGCATGTCGTCGATTTGGGATTGGCCACTACCCCCTGTCTTTACTTTGCGATTCATTACCTGTCGACGGATGGTGGCGTGATGATTACGGGTTCTCACAATCCCTCAGACCACAATGGGCTCAAAATGTGCATTGGCACCTCGAGTCTTTTTGGGATACAAATTCAGGAGCTGAAAGACTTGATCGAGAAGGGTGATTTCGATAAAGGGTGCGGAAAAGTAACCCAGCGCCCCATGATTGACGATTACGTGGATTATCTGACGAAAAGTTTTAGTTTTAAAAGAAAACTTAAGATTGTGGTCGACTGTGGTAATGGAATGGCTGGTTTGGTGGCGCCCACACTTTTGAAGAAATTGAATCATGAGATTATTGAGCTTTATAGTGAGCCCAACGGCAAGTTTCCGAATCACCCAGCCGATCCAAGTGATCCTGAGAATCTCCACGATTGTATCGATGCGGTGAGGAAGCATCGGGCCGATGCCGGCCTTGCCTTTGACGGAGACGGTGATCGCGTGGGGGTCATTGATCACGAAGGGAATATTATTCCTGGGGATAAACTCATGATTTTGTTTTCCCGTAGTGTGCTTCAAGACAATCCGGGCGCCGTAATCCTTGCGGATGTAAAGTGTTCCAACCTTCTTTTCGACGATATTCGAGCTCACGGGGGCCGGCCGATCATGTGGAAAACCGGGCACTCGATCATTAAGTCCAAGATGAAAGAAGAGGGCGCGCTGCTTGCCGGGGAGATGAGCGGGCATATTTTCTTCAAACATCGGTGGTTTGGGTTTGATAGCGGCGTTTATTCAGCTTGTCGTATTCTTGAAATTCTTGATGGCGAAAATAAAACCATTCCCGAATTGCTCAAGGATGTGCCGAAAACCATTGCAACCCCTGAGATTCGCGTGGATTGCCCGGATGACGTCAAATTTGATGTCGTTGCAAAGGCGACCCGCGCCTTGAAAGAAAAGTACAAAGTGGTAGATATCGATGGGGCCCGGGTTGAGTTCCCTGATGGATGGGGATTGGTACGCGCGTCTAACACCCAGCCGATATTGGTGATGCGTTTTGAAGCCGTCACTCAGACACGGCTCAATGAGATTCGTAAAATTGTCGAAGACACCATTCACGCGGTCTCAGGGCCCCTCTAATGCTTTGGGCAGTCATTATGGCGGGCGGTTCTGGTACCCGGTTTTGGCCGGAGAGCCGCGAGGCCCATCCCAAACAATTTCTTCGCGTTTTTGGTAGAGAAACACTCCTAGGTCAAACTTTCTCGCGCCTGAATCCGGTGATCAAAGCTCCGCAGGTGTTGGTGATCACACAACAAGATAAAGTTCCCTTGGTTCGTCAACTGCTTGGCAAAGTACCTGCCTCCCAGGTGATCGGAGAACCCATCGGCAGAAATACGGCGCCCTGCGCAGTATTGGCTGCCCGTGTTGCCCTTAAAAAAGATCCGGAAGCAGTGATCGCTTTACTGCCGGCAGATCATCGAATTGAGAGAGAGCCTTTTTTCCGTAAAGCACTCGAACGGGCTTCTGGCGTGGCGCTTCAAACGGGTTTGCCCGTAACGTTTGGAATTAAACCGGCTTGCGCACACACCGGTTATGGCTACCTCGAGAGGGGCCCCGTGTTTTCAAAAGGAGTTCTGCCGGTTTACCGATTGAAATGTTTTCATGAGAAACCAAGTTTGCAGAAAGCAAAGCGGTTTTTACGCGCCGGAAATTTTTTATGGAACAGCGGCATGTTTGTCTGGAAGGCGGCGGCACTTCTTGAAACGGCCGAAAAGCATTTACCGGAAGCTTCCCAGGTCGCGGAACAAATTGTAAAAATGGGGCTAGGCATCGGTATGAAAAAATTGTACGCCAAGATGCCGAATATCTCACTCGACTATGCGCTCATGGAGCCGCTCAAAGGGAAAATTTTAACAGTGCCGGTCGATCTTGGCTGGAACGATGTGGGCAGTTGGGAAAGTTTGCGCGATCTGCATGCGCCTGATCGTGACGGCAACGTTGTGCTTGGTGAGGCTCTTTTGATCGAAAGTGCTGGCAACATTGTGAAGACCGGGAAGAAATTAACGGTGCTGCTTGGGATGAAGGACCATTTAGTTGTAGATACTGAAGATGCCCTTTTGGTGTGTCCGGTTTCGCAAGCGCAGTCGATTCGTAAAGTGGTGGCGATGTTAAAAGAAAAGAAGTTAAAACGCTACTTGTAGCAAATTAGAGGGGATTGACATGAAAGTGATTGATGCTGCTTTATTGGGCATGGTGCAGGGGGTGACCGAATTTTTACCGGTTTCCAGCTCCGGCCATCTTGTTTTTGTCCAAAATTGGCTGCATATCCATGAAAAAAACATGCTGGCCTTTGATATCCTGCTACATTGGGGAACGCTGCTTGCTGCTTTTGCCTACTTTCGCTGTGAAATCGGCCATCTGTTTACCCAAGCGACTCTTTTTCTGCGCCGGCGCCCTGAGGGTGCTGAAAGGGAACATTTTATTAAGGAGCATCCTTTCTCGTTGACGGCTTATCTGATTCTGCTTTCAACCCTTGCGACCGGTCTGGTTGGGCTGTTCCTTTGGGATTTCTTTGAGTCGTTATTTGATGTGGTTCTTGCTGTTGGGGTGGCATGGCTTATCAATGGTTTACTGCTTTTATCCAGCGCGTGGCTCAAATCGGATGCCCGCGAACGCGCGCTTGGAGAGATGCATCATCAAGATGCTTTTTTGATTGGTTTGATGCAGGGTGTGGCACTTATTCCAGGGATTTCTCGGTCGGGGTCCACGATTTGGATGGGGCTCTATTGTGGGATTAACCGGAAAGACGCTGCGCGTTATTCGTTTTTACTGGGTATCGCGGCGGTTCTTGGTGTCGGATTTTTGAAAGTCGCCGAAGTGATTGCTTTTATAAAGGCTCAGCCGCAAGCGGCTGCCGCCGGCGTGATCACTTCGGCTTTGGTTGGCTACGCAGCCGTGCATTTTTTGTTCCGCATTCTTTTGCGTGGGAAACTCCATTTTTTTGGTATTTACAGCATGATTGCCGGTCTCGCGGCGATAACGTCTTACTTTTTCCACTCATGAAAACCGTTCGCTGCCGACTCAAAAAAGACCGTGAGAAGCCGCTCAAGGCGTTTCACCCCTGGATTTTTTCAGGCGCGATTGATCAAGTCGAAGAAGGGTATCAGTCGGGAGACCTTGTTCAAGTCTATGCCTCCGATGATACTTTCCTTGGCACCGGATCGATCAACCCTTCTTCGCAAATTACGATCCGCATGCTCACTTTTACGGACTCTCCCGTGGATGCAGATTTGTTTAGAACGAAAATTTCAGAAGCGCTTGTACTGCGCAAAAACTTGATGGACCGCCAGACAACGGGCGTTCGGTTAATTCATTCCGAGGGTGATTTTATCCCCGGGCTCATTGTGGACCGCTACGGCGATTATCTCGCCGTGCAATTTTTAACGGCAGGCATCGAGCCATGGCGGGACGTTATTATAGAAATATTAAGAGATCTTGTGATGCCCAAAGGTATTTATGAGCGGTCAGACTCCGAGGTTCGCGCTCGCGAAGAACTCGCTCCGTCTGAAGGGCTGTTGTGGGGCGAGGAACCTCCCGAGCTTGTGCCGTTCATGGAGATGGGGTTTCGCTTTTTTGCAGATTTGCGAGGAGGTCAAAAAAGTGGTTTTTTTCTGGATCAACGAGAGAACCGGCGGTGGGTGGGTGAGCTGTCGCGCGGCAAAAAAATATTGAATTGTTTTGCGTATTCGGGAGCCTTCTCTGTGGCGGCGGCTCGGGGCGGAGCCGAAAAGGTTACTTCGGTGGATACCTCCCAGCCTGCTTTGGATTTGGCAATGCTTCATTGGTCACAGAACGGGTTTGCCGCGGATCGACATGAAGTGGTGCGCGATGATGTGTTCCGTTTTTTGCGCAGCAATAAAGAATCTTATGACCTGATCATCCTGGATCCGCCGGCTTTTTGCAAACGCAAAGACCAGGTTGAACACGCCGCGCGCGGTTATAAAGACATCAACCTGATCGCGTTCAAAAAACTCACCCCCGGCGGTCTTCTGCTGACGTCCTCGTGCTCGTCGTTCATCGATGCGTCTCTTTTTCAGAAAATTGTTTTTGGAGCCGCAAAAGATTCCGGACGGCTCGTCCTGATTCTCACCCGCCTATCGCATACGTTTGACCATCCTGTCAGCATTTATCACCCCGAAGGCGACTACCTTAAAAGTCTTCTTTGCCAGGCAGTTTAAATTTCAAGAATTGTTTCTTTTTAGACGATGAGTTTATGTCGGGTGAGTTGTGTGTTCTAAGCAGGAACGCTCATCCTGCGGTATAATCGAATCAGCCGTCTTAATCACGACATTCACGGTTCCGTCAACCTAAGGAGCCCTCTTTTATGGAAATTCACGACCAGGTCAAGGCGACAGGGGATAAACTCAAGGCGTTGGAGTTAGCCGAGTCTTCGCGCGAAAGTGAGTGGGAATTTCCAAGTTTTGCTGCCGAGCTTTTTAAAGGCAGGCTGCGCTGGGATTTAATTCTGCCGTTTCCTGAACAAAATGATGAGCAGAAAAAAATTGGGGATGAGCTTCTCGTCAAAGTCGAGAGAGTTTTAAAGACGCACATTGACGCGGATCTGGTGGACCGTACCGGCGAAATGCCCAAAGAGGCCTTGAAAGCCATGGCAGAGTTGGGACTTTTTGCCATGAAGATCCCCAAGCAATACGGCGGCCTCGGCCTTTCGCAAGTGAACTATAACCGCGTGTGCCACATGGTGGCCAGCTACTGCGCTTCAACTGCGGTTTGGTTGTCTGCTCATCAATCCATTGGCGTTCCTCAGCCGCTCCTTCTCTTTGGAACCGAGGACCAAAAGCAAAAATATTTCCCCCAATTTGCGAAAGGTGCCATTTCGGCATTTGCACTGACAGAACCTGAGGTGGGGAGTGACCCCGCGAAAATGAAAACCAAAGCCGTTCCTACGGAGGATGGAAAATTTTTCATGATCAACGGTGAGAAACTTTGGTGCACCAATGGCCCTGCCGCCGATGTGATGGTGGTGATGGCTCAGACGCCGCCCAAGGTGGTTCATGGACGTGAACGCCAGCAGATCACTGCTTTTATTGTTGAAAAAACCATGCCTGGAATTAAAGTGGAGCATCGATGCCGGTTCATGGGGCTCAATGGAATTCAAAATGGACTTTTAAGTTTCAAAGACGTCAAAGTCCCGCGTGAAAATATTATTTGGGGCGAAGGCAAGGGCCTCAAGCTGGCGCTGATGACGCTCAACACCGGTCGGTTGACGATGCCTGCCTCTGTGTTGGGGGCTTCCAAGTGGTGCTTGAAGGCCGTGCGCGAATGGGCAAATGAACGCGAGCAGTGGGGTGCGGTCATTGGTAAGCACGAAGCGGTCGCGGCAAAAATAGCGACCATGACGGCGACCCTGTTTGCCATGGATGCGGTAGCTTGGCTTTGTTCGGCGATGGCGGATCAAAAGAAGACCGATATTCGACTTGAAGCAGCCATGGCTAAACTCTGTTGCACCGAAGCGAGCTGGCGTATTGTCGACGGGTCGATTCAAATTCGCGGCGGACGCGGCTATGAAACAGCCTCCTCGCTCAAGGCCCGCGGTGAAAAACCGCTGCCCTTTGAACGCATCATGCGTGATTCCCGCATTAACACGATCATTGAAGGTACGAGCCAGATCATGCGTCTTTTCATTGCTCGCGAAGCGATGGATATGCACTTCTCAAACCTGATGCCTATTTTGTCGCCAAAAACCAACATCGTTCAAAAACTGGGTGCAGCGCTCAAAGCCTTTGGGTTTTACGCGCTTTGGTACCCGAAACAGTATTTGTTTGGACCAGGGCTTCCGCAGGGATGGAATATCCCGGGGGAACTTCGCAGCCATATGGTGTATTGCTCCACAACCGCCCACAAGCTTGCGCGCTCGCTTTTTCACGCGATGATGATCTATCAGCAGAAACTTGAGCAGCGTCAGCTGGTCCTGGCGCGCTTGGTGAATATTGGCACGGATCTTTTTTCCATGGCAGCGACGCTGAGTCTGGCGTTGACACGGTTGAAAGCGAATCCTAATGACAAGTCGCCGATCGAACTGGCCGATCTTTTTTGCCGTCAAGCTCGCGGGCGTATTCGAAAGCAATTTAGCGGGCTTTGCCACAACAATGATCGTTTCACCTACAGCGTAGCTCAAAAAGTGCTCAAGGGTGAGTACTCATGGCTTGAGAACGGCATTGTGAGTCCCGAGTAAGATAACCAGAGCCCCCCCTCCCAATTCGGTCATTCCTCGACCCTTGCAGCGTGCCCTTTCATCAGGTACTCTCTATAGGTAGGCGAATAGTGTGTCTAGCCACTTTGTGGCTTGATACTGGTGCTAACATCTTTATTGAAAGGGAGTTAATGCTGCTGCACTCAAACGGCGAAAAGGGTCTCCGGCCCCGAAGGGGATGGTCTGTCTTTTTTTATAAAACCATCGCCTGCTTGCTATCCGTCTGCCTTGGGGTCGGAAGCCCTTCGGTTTATTCCGAGATTCCACGGTCGAAGGCTGTCCTTTTGGGAGCCAGGGTTGAACTTGTGATTCCCGAGGAGTTTGGCACGCTTGAAGAATTCCATGCCGGAACAAAATCAAAAACGGTTATTTACATCCAGGATGCGCACGACTCTCTTGAGGCTCAGGAGAATATTGCAAAACTTATTCAGAGCGTGGTGGTGAGTTGCGGGGTAAAAACCGTACTTGAGGAAGGTTATGAAGGGCCGGTTCCGACAGGCAAATACTTTGGCGCCATCAAGGATCCCAAGGCTCGTGAGAAAGTGGCTTATTTTTTGATGGATAAATTACGGCTTGGCGGAGCGGAGTACGCGCACATTACACGCAAAAGAGATTTCCAACTCATCGGGGCCGACAGTCTTTCACTGCACCGGAAAAACATTGCGCGCTATCAGGCTTCGGCAGAACATCAGAAAGAAACAGCGGGAGATCTCAATGTCATGGATGCCGAGATTCGTAAACTGACCCAGCGCTATTTCACCCATGAACTTAAAGAATGGATGGGGCTGAAAGAAAGATTGGACCGCAAAGAACAGGATCTGTTGGATTATTTGGAAAGAACGCAGGCTCTTTTTCTGAAAGGG
>CAYMUZ010000005.1:0-2832 GCA_964393875.1 uncultured bacterium
AAAATGGCGGCGGGCTTGTCACGACCTATACCTTTGACCCTGCGGGGCAGCTCAAAGAATCCAATTTGAGTTTTCAGGGTAAAGCCGATCTGGATCTCACACAATACGAACGACGCGGTAATAATACCCTGATTACAGATCGCAGCGGCATGACCTGGATTTATGATGCTGCAGGAATTTTGATCCAGCACAAAACGCCCGATGGGCTTTTTTATCAACACACCACGGCCACCGATGAATATGGTCAGACGCAGCGCTTGATTTTTCTTGTTCAGAAAACGACCGAAGACGGCACCACGATTTATTACGATAAGGGCGAGATTACCCGCATTGTTTTTGCGAATGGCGTCTCATTTATCAATCCGCAGTACGACGAAAACCATGTGTTAAATGGAGCCACGGTCAAGTATGAAGACGGCAGCGAGGTCGATTATGCCAGCCGTTTTGCAGTGAAAGTCACCAATTTATTTGGTGACACCACGAGTTATCAATTGCCGGCAGGCAAGATTTTCCTTGAGCCTTCAAAGGATGGCCGTGTGGAATTTATCCGGTTAGAGCAAGGCTCTCAGACCCTGCGTTATAACCGCGATGGTGATTTGGTCAATCTTATCACCGAAGACGGCACTCTTTATCAATACATTTACGAAGAACACGACGGGGTGAAGACTGGGCGCATGAAAGTTTACCGTCGAACACTGGCTAAAATTGCGGGCATGCCGGTGCCGGTTCCGATCTCCGCAGAAGCGGACAGCTACGGCAGTATTCACATCTTGATCAATGAACAGCTGGTGTTTAGCAGTGCTAACCAGGTTCGTGTTTTCGCGATCAAACCCGATGACGGAAGCGTGGAAGCGAATATTAGTTTTGACATGTCTGCTACGGGTGTTGGGAAGAACATGTTGGATTTTGTGAATGCCATTCCAGACGGTGACTATGTACTTGTGATCTATCCTCAGACCTCAAACGGTTACAGCACTGACTCTGATAACTTTATGACAGCCCTTGAAAAAATTGGGGGAGATCGCACAAAACCCTATATCGCGTCTAAACCCTGGATGATTCTGGGCCAAAAAGGTGCCTTGCCGGGTCAGTCGTTTGATAAATTTACCACCATTGCGGATTTTAACGGCGGTACGATTCGGCTGGATACCGAGTCGCGGGATGTTTTCTATCTGGATGCCAATCATCAACTCATTTCACAGTCCGCTTATGGTTTTCCATCCACATTGCTTGACACCTCCCGTCACGGAAACTTCATTGCGGAGACGACGGAAGTTTTTGGAACTATCACCAAAGGTAACACCCAGTTTGCTGCGGCGTATTTCAAAAACTTTAATATCGCATACCCCCAAAGCGGTTTCTATCGTTTCCTGGGTGATTTTGAAAACAGATATTTTATTGATGTGCCCACAGCATCGATGGATCAAGAGTGGAGCGGTCTTGTCGATCTGGCTCGTGGGTTTTCAGAAAAAGCCATTTACTATGACGAACGCTATCCCGTGCGTGGCATCCCAATAAACCAGCTGAGAGCGCTTAAAGGCTACCTCGTTTCCAAAGGATTCCGTGTTGTCAATGCGGATCAGCTCAAAACCTGGTTGACGGAAAAAGGCCCGGATTCTCTCGTGCTTATGGCTCAGGATATTGCGCCGGATACGATCATTGATTTAGCCAAGACCGGTGTTCAGCTTCCGCGAGATTATACGAACCGTGGCGGCAGTTTTGTCTGGCTCTACGATGTCCCTTTTTATGATATCGGACACGCCAATGGCACAAGCCAGGGGTGGGGCAGTGCGGGCGATCATAATGGGCTTCGCACGGTTTTCGGAATCAGCGTTGCTTATGAAACAGCAAGTCCGCAAGCTGTCAGCTTGTATACCGTGGCCCCGTCTTCCAGTCTTGCTCCCGTGGTCATGACTCAACCGCTGCATCTTGCGCTTGATATCCACGAATTGGATACCTGGCAAAGTATTCAAACCCGCTTTGAAAAAAGCATTCCGTCACCCGAAACCGACATTGCCTCCGTCTTTGATCAAAATGGAAACATCCTGGGTGTGCGCAAAGGCGATGGGACACAAAACGTTTTTACAAATGGCAAGCTCTCTAGCATTCTCGATCGACAGGGTAAACATCTGATCGATTACTTTTACAGCACTGCCGTCGGTGGTGTTGCGGGGGATCTGATCGCCACGGACTATTTGGAAGCGCGTGAAAGTCTTCAAAGCCAAATCCGCAGCGCAGAATTGCAGGTTGCTCAACTTAAAACCAAAGCCCTTTTACAAGTGGCCGCCAATAAAATCGGGGGTGTTCAGGATATTCAAAACCAATTGCTGGCCGCTCGCGCTTCGCTGGCCGATTCGCGTTCGCAGGCCGAGTCCCAGCGCTACAGTACGCAGTGTCGCAAATGCGGTTGCAGTGAATGCTGCGACACGGTTGAGAATTCCGGTTATCAGCAAGCGATGCAAAATATTTCCGCCGCTGAGCGACAGACCGAAGAAGATGCGGCTAGCGCTCTTGCCGGAATTGATGCTGAAGTCCTCAAGGCTTATCAGCAGATTGATCAAGATCAGGATACGGCCCTTGCGAGTATTGAGGCTAAACGCACTGAGGTATTGCGTTCCATTATTCAAAACGAAATTACGCCGGTTATGATGCAGTTTTATCGCCAGATTTTGGGCCGTGACCCCTCTGCGGCCGAGATGAATGCCCAGCTTGATCTGGCTATGCAGGACATTAAAAATCGCATCGATAAGGGCAGTATTAAAACAGCCCTCACGTCTTCGACTGAACGCGCTCAGCGCTTGGCAGAAATCGCTGCGATTAAAACTGACGTAA
>CAYMUZ010000006.1:0-2785 GCA_964393875.1 uncultured bacterium
TTTTGTCGTCTATTCCATTCGCAGCGAAACTTACGTTATGCCGCTGCTCCATGCCGTCTACGCGGGGGTGGCACTGATTTCCCCGAGCCTTTATTGGTATGCCTCGGCATGGCTGGGCTTCGACCGCAAAAACCACAGCAAAATCCTTACGGGCTATGTCTTGGCGCTTCTCATCACGGTTTTAATCAGCCGCACTTCCTGGATCGTCATCGGCGCTTCCAAATTCCCCTGGGGCTATCATTCACGGCTCACAATGGGGGGGGGGCGGCGGCGTTTCTGTGCTTTTTCATGGGCTATATGACTTTGTTTTTTTACACGCTTTACCAGGGCTACCGGTGCGAAACTTCCACCAGCATGAAAAGACAGATTTCGCTCGTCGGCATTTCGTTCTTGATCGCCAATATCGGCAGCTCTGATTTCATGGCCTGCTACGGCGTCAAAGTCTTTCCTCTGGGCGGGCTGGTCATGACGCTTGGGCTGAGCACGCTGGCCTACACCATCATCCGCTACAAGATGCTCGAAATCGAAACCGTGGTCCACAAAACCGTGCTGTGGTTTGCTTCCACTCTGGTCACCCTCGTGCCATTTGCGGTTTTTATCAATGTCACGCAGACCTGGATGAGATCCCTCGAACCCTTACCCGCAACCTTTTATGCTACGGCATTGGCGCTTGTTTTTTATCTTTACTTTCAGGCGATTCAACCAAAACTCGGCCAGCTTTTCAGGCGCCGGCATGCGGATCTCGGAAATGCCCTCCGTGTTTTTTCCGATGAATTAGTCCATCTTAAAAGTATTCGCGACCTTCTGCAAGGATTGGTGAGGATGCTGCGGCGGACGATTTTTGTCCGCGAAATTTCTATTTTCCTTAGAGATGAGGCTGGCAATCGATTTGTCCCAGCCATTGTCAAACGCCGCCATGGTCTGAAGCCAGTGTCGGCGGATCACCCTTTTCTTAAATGGCTTGAAACGCGTGATGAATTAGTCCTCTCGGCCTACGCCGAGAGCGATCCTGAGGTGGTTACCTTTAAGGAAGAGATGCGAAGTTATTTTAGTCAGACAGGGGCTGTTGTCGCTCTTCCGTTCGTCATTGCCGGAAAAATGATTGGAATCCTTCATCTTGGAAAAAAAGAAAACTTGCGTCGATTTTCACCGGCCGAACGCCTATTCTTATCGCAAATTAAAATACCAGTCACGATTGCTTTTTCAAACTCTCTTCAGTTTGAGAATGTTTCAAAACTTTATGAGCAGGTTCAACATCAGAACGAACGGCTGCAGGAACTAGATCGTCTTAAAACGCAGTTTTTGGCGAACACGTCGCATGAGCTGCGTACTCCGCTGAATGGCATTCTTGGGCTGGTCGAAGCGATTTTAGACGGTGCCGACGGAGGGGTCAATGATGCGCAAACCCGGCATTTACGCATGATCCTTGAAAGCGGTGCTGGGCTTAAAGATCTGGTCAATAACCTGCTTGAGTTGTCGCGCCTTGAATCAGGGCAGGCAAAGTCCGAGATGAAGCTGTTTAATGCTGCCAATGTTGTCGATGCGGTGGGCGCTTTGCTTGAGGGGATCGCCCATAAAAAAAAGGTGTCCCTGGTTCGTTCCATTCCTGACGGGCTCGCGGATATTTACGGCGACCCGGAGAAAATTCAAAGGGTCTTGCTTAACCTTGTCGGTAACGCCTTGAAGTTTACAGAGAAGGGGAGTGTCACCATCCGGGTTGAAGACAGTGGGGAGAGCTTGCGGTTTGAAATAAGTGATACGGGTATTGGAATCTCGGAAAAAGATCTCGCTGTTATTTTTGAACGATTTCGCCAGGCAGATGGGAGTGACACCCGCAAATATGAGGGGACGGGGCTGGGGCTTTCGATTGCGCGTGAAATTGTCCGTCTCCATGGCAGTGATATTCAAGTGACGAGCCGGTTGGGAGAAGGCAGTACTTTTTATTTTACTTTGCCCAAGAAGCAGCCTTTGGGCGGCAGCTCCACGGTGAACCCCCTCGAGGGCAAACTGCCGGATTCCGAAGCGCTCCTGTCTGCCAAAACTTCAGGAGCGTCCGTCCGCGCTCCTGTATTGCAGGAAGAGCGCGTTTACGACCTAGCCAAGGATCCTGAGTTCGCTGAGGCGGTGCGCGGTGACGGCGAACTCATCTTAGTTGTGGATGATAATGCGGTGAACCGGGAAGTCATACGGACGCGTTTGCAGATGCATCGGTATGAAGTGATTGAAGCAGAGGATGGCATTTACGGCCTCGAAAAAATAAATCAGCAAAAGCCGGCTTTGGTGATTCTCGATCTGATGATGCCGCGCATGTCCGGCTATGAATTCTGCAGGAGAATTCGAGAGAAATATCCTTCCGATGCTCTTCCCATCATTATGCTTACGGCAAAAACGGACATGGGCGATAAGGTCTACGGATTACAGATCGGCGCCAATGATTACATTTCAAAGCCGTTTCAGCAGGAGGAACTTTTAGCGAGAGTCAGTGTGCTTTTAAAAATTCAGAAAATGCACGAAGAGCTGCGCCGCTGGAACTCGGAATTGGAAGACCGCGTTGATGAACGTACTCGCGAACTCAGAGACACCCAGAAGCAGTTGATTCAAGCAGAGAAAATGGCCACGGTGGGTGTTTTTGCCGGCGGTATCGCCCATGAGATCAATAATCCGCTGACAGCTGTTTTGACGAATGCTCAAATATTAAAAATGGCGCCGATGAATTCTGAAGATGTCGAGCTCATTGACTTAATCGAAGAGGGCGCTCGCCGTTGTCAGGTGATTATCAAAAAGT
>CAYMUZ010000007.1:0-3886 GCA_964393875.1 uncultured bacterium
CCATTGCCGTTTGGGTAGGCATGATTGCGCTTATGGGACTGGATGCCGAAACGGGAGTTTTTATGCTTCTTTTCTTGGATATGGCCTATGACGAGCGTGTTCGAGAAGGCCGCATGCGAACCCAACAGGACCTGGAAGAAGCGATGGTTCATGGCGCTGTGAAACGCCTGCGTCCTAAACTGATGACCGTGACGACTTCTTTTGTCGGGCTTCTGCCGGTGATGTGGGCGGCAGGTACCGGTGCCGATATGATGAAGCGAGTAGCGGCTCCCATGGTGGGGGGGCTTTTCACATCTTTTATTTTAGAGCTGTTAATTTATCCCGTGTTGTATTTCATTTGGAAATGGGACTTTGAAATACCTAAGTGAAAAAAAACGCCTGTGGATATTGGCAGGCGCCAGAAATACATTGGAACAAAAAAAGAGTAAAATAAAAAACCACGTATGAAATACCACAAAACCCTAATGCTGGCACTGCTTGCCGCGCTGATGATTTTTCGTGCTCCGGCAAGTTCGGCGGAGGCGCTCTGTTCCATGAATGACGGAAAGCCAGCGGATGGAAAGAGCGTTCTTGAACTGCATGGGAAAAAGCACGAGTTTTGCTGCGCGGGATGTTTGCAAAAGTTCAAAGACGCGCCGGAGCATTTTGCGCAAGAGCCTAAGACGCGGGCGCCTGCCAGCGCCTCCTCGGCGGAAGCGGCTTGCAGCAGCGTTTGCAGCGAATGAGCAGCGACCTATCCACAGGGAGGAAATGATGAGCGGCCTACCCATTCACCCGATGTTAGTGCACTTCCCCATCGCTCTTTTTTTCTTTGAATTTTTTTTGCTTTTTTGGGGGTATTTCAAAAACAAACGGGATTATTTTGAATGGGCGGGTGTTAGTTTTTTAGGGGCCTATCTTTTTCTTTTAGCGTCACTCGTCACAGGTTTTCGTGATGCCGGCGGAGAAATTGGAGATCTTTTTGACGGCGTAGTGAAGCCCCATTTTCTGAGTGCCGCAACGCTTTTTTTTGTGGCCACGGCCCGGCTGATTTTGTGGAAAACCCTGGCCAAATCAGGCCGGGCCGGGTTTGTGCCGGTGAAACTGATCGGCAGTGCTGTGACGATTACAGTGGTGATCATCACGGGCTATTGGGGAGGCCGTATTGTCTACCACTGACCCGCCTTCCGCCGCGTACGCCGCGCAGACGCATGACTGCTGCAAAACACACGGACAGACGCCGCGATGGTATCAACAGCCTTTCTTCTGGATTTTGTCGGCCGGGGGCAGTTTGGTCGCCGCTTCTTTTTTCATACCGGGGCTGGTGTCATTTCGCACCGCTCTTTTGGACTATGTGCACACCCTATGGATTGCGATCCTAAGTGGCTTTTTACTGGGGGGCATTATGGATCGCTTTATCCCCTCGAGTTATATTTCCAAACATCTTTCTCAGGCACGGAAAAAAACAGTTTTGTATGCCGTGGGTTTAGGGTTTCTCATGAGCTCTTGCTGCCACGGACTGATTGCGGTGGCGATGGAACTTCATCGTAAAGGGGCTTCGGGCGCGGCGATTGTCAGTTTTCTTTTGGCGAGTCCGTGGGCCAGTATGCCGGTAACGCTTATGCTGGTCGGGCTTTTTGGGCTCAAGGGGCTTTTGATTGTGCTTGTCGCGCTTTTGATCGCGCTTGTGACCGGGGTGTTTTTTCAGTGGCTTGATCGCCGCGGCTGGATTGAGCGCAACAAACACACCGTACCGCTGGCGGCCGGTTTTTCTATTCGTCAGGATTTAAAACGACGTTTTTGCGATTACCGTTTTTCGTGGCCGCGGCTGGGTCGGGATGTGGTGCGAGTGTTTCAGGGGGCCGTGGCACTCGCACGCATGGTTTTTGGATGGATTTTTTTTGGACTGGTGATGGCCGCACTTTCCCACGCCTTTATCCCGCACCAGTGGTTCCATCAGTTTTTGGGCCCGTCGTTCGCCGGGCTTCTTGGCACCTTGCTTTTTGCGACAGTGCTGGAAGTTTGTTCCGAGGGGACATCGCCCGTTGCTTTTGAAATCTACCGACAAACCGGTGCATTTGGTAATGCGCTTGCATTTCTTATGGCCGGCGTGGCGACGGATTACACCGAGATCGGACTGCTTTGGCAGAATGTCGGCAAAAAAACAGCTCTTTGGATGCTCGCGGCGACACTTCCTCAGGTTTTATTTTGGGGTTGGTTGTTCAACACCCTACATCTGTAATACTCCTGCGCGAACAGCCCGGCAAGGCCTGGAATCCTGATTGACCACCTGTCTGACATTCTCTATAATTCAATGTTCCAAACGCTTTTTCTTTTTAAAAACTTATTCCCCCCCCGCGGCTCAGTTGGCAGTCGGAGCGCAGCGACGCAGCCCCCGAAGGCCGTAAAGCCGAAGTAGGGTAGAGCAAAAGGTTAGAAGCAGCATTAAATAAAAGTAATCCCCTGTAGCACAGTTGGTAGAGCAGGTGACTGTTAATCACCTTGTCCGAGGTTCGAATCCTCGCGGGGGAGCCATTTAGAAGTAAATACGAACTTTTTCGCTTGATCGTCGTAAACGACGGGAAGCGAAGGCATTGTGTTAATTGTCACGACAATGCGAAACCAGGAAGTTCGTATCATTGTATTGAAGGCGCCAGCTTCGGCTGGCGCCTTTCTTTTTTCGTGGTTAACATGGGAGACTTTAATCTCACGGAAAATGAGGAACATCAATTCCTTCTTTTCTTCTATCGGATGTTCTGCCCTTCCCAGGTTTTCAGTTCGCGCAACGTATATTGCATAAACTTTTTAGGATCGCGTTTGATCCGGTTAAATTTTTCCTTTGGCATATCAGGAGACGCGCGATGCGTTCCTCCCCAAAGAATCATTTCGACCATAAGGGGGAGCAAATCTTTTCCCTTTTGCGTCAGGTAATAAAGTTTTTTGGATTTATGGTCAGGATGCGGCAGGCTGTCAATAAGTCCTGTACACACAAGACGCTTCAGCCGGTCAGAGAGAATATTGGTAGCAATGCCCTCCGACCCATTTAAGAATTCATGGTATTCGTGTTTGTTCATGAACATCAGATCGCGGATCACAAGCAGAGTCCACCGATCTCCTACCACGTCCAAGGCATTGGCAACCGGACAAACCGAACGGCATTCGGATTCTTTGAGAGTTTCCACAGGCCGCATTATACTGGAATAGCGTCAAAAATACAGCTTGCATTTCACAAGTGCTTTGGGTAGATTACCAATCACTTGCATTCTAAAAGTGGTTAATTTTAAACCTAAGGAGATTGATCATGTCCCAATCTATCGAGATCGTTAAAAAACTCATCAAAGCGTTTGAAATCAAAGACCAAGCGACATTTGCATCGCTTTTACACCCGCGCTACACTTTCAAAGGCGCCATGATGCAGATGAATAACCCAAAGGAAGCTGTTGAATTCATGGCTCAATGCCCGTTTAAGGCAAAACATCAGAATGCTCAATTCCATGAGGCTGGTGATACCGTCATCCAAATATTCGATTGGGT
This sequence comes from uncultured bacterium, assembly GCA_964393875.1. Taxonomy (GTDB): domain Bacteria; phylum Omnitrophota; class Omnitrophia; order Omnitrophales; family Aquincolibacteriaceae; genus JAHFHB01. The sequence goes on from CAYMUZ010000007.1 coordinate 3,514, forward strand.
GGTGGAAGAGCCGTTCAAGGGCACTATTCACATGTGCAGTGTCATCACGCTGAAGGACGGAAAAGTTTTTTCCGAAGAGTTATTCTACGATTCGGCTAAATTCCCCAAAGAAGTTCTTGAAGGAATGAAAGCGAACGCTTAAAAAATACTAAAACTAAGATTTAAGGGCGAAGTCTGATGGACGTCAATTATTATTTCTCTCTGGCGACAATTAGAATTCCCGATCTTTGATACAAAAATAGTAGTAGTGTTTTCTCTTTCTTTTTTTGCTTCTTTTTTTCTTTCTCTTTGTGAATTCTGTGGATTTGTGGATAACGAACTTCTCCGTGAAGCGGGGGCACAAACCGAGGCATAGTCTGAGTCGTCCACAGCC
>CAYMUZ010000008.1:0-15055 GCA_964393875.1 uncultured bacterium
GCGATGGCCGTTTTCCTGAACCGATATCGAACGACGATCTTCAAGCAATCGTAATCCGTTTGGGAAGACATGCGGAGCGTTTATCGCGGGAACATCCGGAACTTACAGCGCAAATTCAGCAGCGCGCTTTGTTTTGTATTAATTTATGGGCTCTAAACATTCCTGGGGCCGTAGAATCCAAGCTGATCCGCCTATTTGAAACGCCGCCGCTCCCCGAAGATCCGCTGGCAACGGCAGCGTTTTTGGCGCAAAAGGCGGCAGAAGGCCATAAAATTTGGACCGTGACGCCTGCCGATCATGAGTATGTCGCGCAGAGAATCCAGACCTATTATGACACGCCGGCGGCGGATGCCGCCACCCGGGAGCAGATTCTTAATGAGCTCAAAGCGTGGGTGGACGTTCAGGATGATCCCTGGGGCAATGAATCCCTCAGCCGCCGCTATCTTGTGATTATCACCGAAATGACACTGGGAGCAAAAAATGTCGGTATGGGCGACGGCGCTGCCGTTGCGCTTCGTGAAATTTTTAGAACCTACGGGCAGGCTGTTGATCCACTTGGAAATCCGGAATTCAATGAGCCCAATGAGAGAGTCGTGGAGCTGCATCTGCTGGCTGAAGCCCAGGCCGACCCACAATTTTCTGGCGACTTTGAGCAGCAGTTGTTGCGGAATAAGTTATGGAATCGTGCCTTGGATAAGGATAAGGCTGGGCGAAATTTTAACGAGTCTTTAGCTGGGGGTGACCCCAAAAGTTTGCTTAAAGCCTATGAGCCCATAGTCACAGCCAGCGGTGATTATGAGGATGCGAAAATTAGACAGGCTTTGGAAGCATCCGATCCTAGAATACAATCCGAAAAACTCGCTCGTATTGCCCAGGCGGCAGTGGTTGGCACTCGTGCATCGCGCCAGGATGTACCGCCTTCACAAAGTTCTCGCCAAGATTTCGATGCGCTTATAGAGCGATCTAAAGGGGATATGCAACGATCTCAAAAGAGATTCCTGGAAGCATTGACCCATCAAGAGCGTCTGGAATTCTTGAAGCGCTGGCCTTCCTTATTGAGCAGCGGGGTGACGGAAGCTGCGAAGGAATCGCAAACGCTGATTATGACCCAAATCCTGGCACAAGCGGCGGGATCTGTTCAGGAAGTTTTGGAATTGATGGGGGTGGTTTTTGAAATGAAGAACCCTCTTTTTTACAACCAAGCCGCCCATCATTTTATGCTTCGGCTCGAAGAGCTTTTGCGCCAGGAACCAAACCAGCAGGATTTTGGAAGATTGCTCGTGAATAATGCCGCCAGGCCCATCTGGGTGGCTGAGCTTTTAACCGAGTATTCAGAAAAAACAAACCGCTCTGTTTATATGAAAGACGGTGCAGAACACTCGGCGCTGCGCGTCACACTTAAGAACCTCGTACAAAACGAGAATTCTCAGATAAGTTCCGCAGCCTTTGCCCTGATGAGTCATCTGTCCGTGAACGGCGAACTTTTTGAAAGGGAATCCCGTGAATTTTTGCAAGAAGTCATGGATAGCGAACCCCTCGAATTTTTTCTTCTCCGGTATTCCGGGCGTATCGCGGAGCAAATGGTCACGACGATGGGGAAAAGAGTCTATGCGGCTGAAGCTGCAGAAAAGGAGGCAGTGCGCCAAGAAGCTCTACGTACTTTGAATTTCATAGCGGCGTTGAGTGCTTACGATGATTTGGGCATAGCCAAAATGCGGGCTGATTTTAACGCGGCAGCAGAGGGCGCTCCCGCCCAGCCGGCATGGGCGGCTGAAATGGTGGAATCGATGAAACAGCCGCTTTGGGATTTGCCGGACGAGGATTTGAGCGTTATGAATGCATTGATTCAGAAAATATTTGATCCGGAACTGGTCGTGACGGAACGTGATAAGGCCAAGGCGGAGCTGACCCGGTTTATTACGGATTCCTCGGCGGGCCAACTTCGAAGACTTTCGCGCTCGCTTGTGGTTAACGAGCTAGTGTCAGATCATGTCCGTGGGCATGATGGGCTTGTTTACGATCTGGAAACCCTCTACAACGGATTCAAAACAAACGTCAAAATAAACAATCCGGTGGAATTTTTACAATTCGCACTGTTGCGTCTGCAGGCGGCGGGCGATCGGCGTTTGAGTTTCCCCATTCGCGAAGGCATCACGGGCAAGCTCATGAAGAATTTGGATTTAGAGTCCGCCAGGAAGAATTTGAGAAATCCTGAGGTGCAAGATTTTCTGAGAACCGTGCCGAAAGACTCTCCTTTGGCCAGGCTTCGTTTTTTGCGGCCGCCGTCTCCGACAATGGTACTGACCTGGAATCGGGTCCCGGCTTATCGGAATGTGACGGATTTTATCCACTCGATCGCGAATCCTGATACGGAGTCATTTTTGGCGGCGGATACCACTCGTCTTTTAGGTGACCTTAATAAGATTTTGGCGGATCCCGCTGAACGCGATGACTTTAAACAATATCTGGGACAAAGAATAAACTTGAAGTTTCCGCTCATGCTTTTAATCAGAGAACTTCAGCTTCCCGGATTTTTGGGCGGCCCAAGCGCAACGTTTGTTTATTTAGGACAAGCTCTGGATGAAATGCTGGCATCTACGGATACGTTCTTCGTTCTCAATGCGCTGCTGGTTCTCACGACCTATGCAGGTAGTTTGGAGAGCTCTAGCCATGCAGCCGAAAGTGCCTGGACATTTCTTTTAGGTCGAGCGGTCGAACTGATTGAAAGCGGCCGCCCCTTCTCTGAAATCGGAAGTTTGATTCTGACCTTGTCGTCGTCCGGCAGGCCCTCCGAACCCTCACGAATCAGAGTTGCAGGTGATTTTTTAGAGGATCTTTTGAAAGCGCTGATAGAGCGTAAACGGCAAGGCCAGATTGTCAACTTTCCGGATCCAGATGAAATGGTTCGTGAAATGATGGTCTTTGCAGGGATTAGCAATACCTCCGAAGTGGTTTTGCACACTGTTTTGCAAGTTACTGAGGGACAACCGCTTACGAACAATCGCTTCAAAACGCTCCTGGATGCCGCGGGGATTGATACTGAGCCACTTTCATCTGAGACTGCCGCAGCCGCAAACGGCGATGAAACAGTACAGGCAATTCTGGATGCCGTAGAGAAGTATGAAAACAAAAAACTCTGGGATCTGACCGAGGAAGAAAAAAGCAAGTTGCGAAGTTTTGCGCAAACCCTCGCCAACTCGCCCACGGTCACAAGCGCAGGTTCACTGCCGCGAGATTATCGGGACTACGTCGATGAGGTTTCAGGGATTCCGCGGTTGGCGCGTATGGTTTATACACTTGCCGAAGTCGAGCGGGCGATTGCGGCGCAGCGTTTACCCTTGAGTGAGTTCAAGAAAAAGCGAGACGCAGTTTATTTGGCCTTGAAGGGAATTGCGAGATACGGGTTTCCAAAAACCACTGAATTTTTTGTGGCGGGCCTGAAAATGATGCATGAGTTTTCTGAAAATCCTGAGTTCCAAGGTACGGGATATGGGGCTCAAGGGCTAGCCTGGGAATTTCACCGGGAACTTTTCTATCGGCTGAATCCCGTAGCCGCGCTTTCGGAAAAGCTAGACCGGTTTGGGGAACTGACCGACCGTTGGTTTGTCCCGCCGGGGTTAGACCGGGAAAGTTTGTCGACTCAAGATCCGTTAAGCCAGGTTCAATCCATCTCACAATGGATTCTTTACGTCTTGTATCATTCGTCCACGACATCTGCCGAATCTGTAGAATTTTTGCAATTGGGAAATCGCCTGCTGGCAATGCCCCAAGCCCGGGCAGAGTTTGTGAACGCGCTGGGTGCGTCGTCTTTTTTTGCGGTGCGGCTCAAAACAAGAATTGTCAACGTGCCGGCCGTTTGGGATCTTGATGACACAGAGTTTAAAAATTTAAGGGCGGCCTTCTTGCAAGCGGCAGACCGCGGTGAATTCCAAGCGTTGCAAGAAGTGAAGGGGATTTCGCTGCAAATTGACATGGCGAAGCCTGAGAGAAAGAACCGGGATCTTTTCATGACTCAGTTTTTTATACACTTGGTGCCCCGCCCCTTTGAGGAGATTCAACCCTTGCTTTTTCTTGTTTATCGAGATTTCCCGAAGCCAGATGACGTGGGTGCGCGAAAAGCAGAATTCGAGGCGCTTGTCGATCATTTTAGCCGTCAATTTATCGAAGCTCGTGCTAAAGGGGCCGTGGTAAAAGAGAAAATCGACAGGGCTGTATGGCTTTTGGTTCGCACAGCTGCCATGTTGGATATTCCGTACCGTGATTTGCAGCAGACGCTCGGTGTGCCGCAGGCCGCGAGGGATGTTTACGACGACAATATTTTTACGCGTCTCGCCTCCGCTGCGCGTTCCGAAATGCGACTGGCGGCCGGTCAGGAACGGTTTGAAACTGTTCCTGACAACCGACTAAGAGCGGGTTTGGCTGGAGGGGTCCTGCCCAAGGAGGGCAGGCATGAATTGCCCCTACAGGATCTGCAACGATTGTCTGAGCAAACCGCAGGTTATTTGATCGCCGGGCGTATTCCGCCGGCAGTTTTCCTCACGAGTTTGGCGCGAATGGCTGAGAAAAATCTCCCGGTTTTGGAACGGCGCCTGCGCGAACTTGCAAGTAAGCCTAACGAACTTGCGGTACTCAGTCTGCAAGCGCCTGAATGGACGGACCCTGTTTTTGCCGCAGGGCTTGATGCAGAATTCAGCATGCTTCAGAAACAGGGTGTTGTGGCTAAAGTGGATTCCGGTGCCGATGTGGTGCGCATTTTTACCGAAATGCCTCAAACGGATGCTTTAATCGCAGCTATGAAAAATCAGCCGGATCTGAATGTCTACGGGATCTGGCAGCCCAAAGAATTTGTAGGGGCGGGTTCTAACCCCGCCCTCAGATCTAAAATTAGAAAACTGCGCGCACAAGCAGAACTTATCGAATACGAAGTCAACCGCGCGCTCGGAACCTTGGACACGCGGCTGCGCTTTAAACTCGCAGTCCCGGAATCTGATTGGACACTTAAGCGCCTTACTAAGGAAGCACCCTCGGTTTTGCTTGGACTCAAAGGCCGGCAGAATCCGTCTGTGATCACAAACCGCATGGTGGTGATTTATGAGAATTCCGAGGGCACAATACTTAATTCCAGGGATGTGCTGCAATCAAGTATTGTGCCCTCGGAATACAAGAGCCTCCGCCACCAAATTCGTGCGGCCGATGGTCATCGCTTTGCCAAGGAATATCTTCTGTATGAGTCCGCCGCCGAAATTTCTGCCGATGTTCTTCGTAGGGAACGGCTTCAAACCGTTCCCTACATTGTCCCTCTAGCGAAGGAACAATATTTCTTTCAGGATGACCGCATTTCTTCGGATCTTCTCTCTGCCTTTGTGGGTATGGAACACCTCATCGCCCAGCAGTTCGCGAGCGCTGCGTAACAATTTTGGCTTTTCTTAAAATTTGAACCTGCTAAAAGCTAACATCTGCTAACAATTCGAGGGCCCTTGAATAAACACTAATCACGCCTTTTGAAATACCACCCAACGTCGGGTATCCTTTCATAACCTCTTGATTTTCAAAAAGTTAACGAGGTTTTACTTTATGGCTCGAACTAAATCTTTTCAAAATAAACATCCAGCGCGTGTTTTCTGTAGGGGACAGGTCCTCGGCATTCGAGCCTTGTCTCCTAAGGGCGCCGTCACTCAATTTATTGCGATTGCGGTGTGTCTGTGCATGCTCGTGAACGATGTGGCCTATGCGGCACCGCGGGCGTCTCAGAAGGGTCTGTCACCCCCCCCCTTCTCCGCCAGCGGGCGGACCACCCGAGGTCTTCGCGGCATAAAGATTCCAACTCGTTTCGGCACCATTGAGACTTCGCACAAGGGCGCCTCCGGCAAGACCGTGATCTACATTCAGGATGCACACGATTCTCTTGAAGCGCAGAAGAACATCGCCGCCATAATTCGCTACGCGGTGAAACATTCCGGTGTTAAAACAGTTTTCGAGGAAGGCTACGAAGGGCCGGTTCCCACCGACGAATACTTCGGGTTCATCAAAGACGAAAAAACAAAAGAAAAAGTTTCTTACTTTCTGATGGATAAATTGCGTATCAGTGGGGCGGAATATGCGCATGTGAATCGCTTTAGTTCCGTTCCAAAAGCGGCTTTGTCGGCTCAATATCCAAATGACGGTTTTCAGCTCATCGGCGCTGACAGCATCAAGCTCCATCTTGAAAATATACGGCAATACCAGAAATCTGCGCAGACCAAAGAAAACAACGCCAAAGACCTGGAGGCGATTCAGCAAAATATCGGAATGCTGGCGGCCCGTCGTTTTCCCAAAGAGATCAAAGAGTGGATGAAGCTCCGCAAACGCCTGGATGAAAAGCAGCTGGATCTTTTAGAGTATTTAAAGCGAATCAATGTTCTGCGGCAAACCTCAGCGCGTGTTGTGGATGACCCTGCGGAGGCGGTAACGGCACATTTGTCCTTGCTGCAGCGTTCACCCCAAAGCGGTGAAACTCCTCGTTCGCCGAAGGAAGACACCGTTCGATTCTTTGTGGCGGACAAGGACAAAACTCTTTCTCCCAAGCAATTTCCTGTTATGACACTTCTTCTTGCAGCGGAGCGCACTCAAGGCAAAGAAAACCTGAAAAAAATTCAAGAAATCGATTCCGCAGGGCTTTTTACCGAAATCAACCGGATGGAAGATGGCCTGGCGGATGAGTGGCTGCACAGCGAAGACGACCGCCAAATTTTTCAATACCATAAAACCCTGGAATTGCTGGTGCGGCTTAACGCCCTTCAGTTGAGCGCGGCAGAGTACGAGGCTGTCAAAGAAGACAGCCTTAAAAATTTCAATACACTTGCTCTTGCGCAGTTCATCGTTCACAAGACCCAAAAGTCGGTCATTCTCTCCAAACGATGGGAGCAAAACATTCGCGACGCAATCCATTTTTACGAAATTGCCGAAGCCCGTGACCAGGCTATCGAGAAAACCCTTTCAGATTGGATTCAACAGCCACAGAATCTGCCCGGCGGGAAGATCTCACCGGCTCTGTCTCACGACGCAAGACTCACGGCTCATGGCAATACAGCCGTCCTTGTTTTCGGCGGCTTCCACAAAGAGCGCATTCAAGAAATTCTGAGGCAAAAGAACGTGTCTTTCATTATCGTAACCCCGAAAATGGCGGCGAACGACACCCAGCATCAAGATTATTACAAACAATTGATGTCTGTCGGTCATCACTCGTTTGAGACCCCGTTTCATCTAGCGCATGCTTCAAGACCCGCCAGCTTTCCCTACGATGCAGCCCTGACACCCCAAGGCGCGGTTGGTGCAAAATCGGAACTTCGTGCCATGGCCGAAACCGCCGCTAAATTCCCAGAGCTTGGTTATGCCGATCTCGACCGGCAGCTCATCGCCATGCTCGCGGCTCGCCGTTCTGAAGTGCGCCCGCCTATCGGCGGGGCGAGCCAGCCCGTAGTGCGGGTGGATGATCCTATGCCGAATCTGCCGCCGGGATTTTATTTTATTGGAAATGGTTTGCTCAATGATCTTTCTGCCAAGGATGTGATGCGTAATATCTTTCTGGGTGCTGACATGCCCCAACCCGACCATTTCTATAGTTTTCGAAAATGGGGCAACCATTGGGTTCATCCGGACCACCTTCGAGATGACATCGACTGGGTTCTTGAGCGTGTTTTTTCGCAGGAGCAGGATACGCGCATTCTTTTGCCTCTGATCTTCAAACCGAATAATTCCGCGCTTGGTTATGGCATTTTTCATATGGAGGGTGATCCCGAAAAAGAAATAACCGTGACGATGGCTATCACCCGGAGGGCTGATCTGAATACAGTCCGGCCGGAGGATTTGGAACAATTCGGTGTAAGGCCGGTGATTGGCCTAGAAGAAAATATTATGAGTTTTACGCTGCAGGCGGACAGCGCAGAACAGCGCAGCCGTGCCCGCAAAGTTCTTCGGGATCTTTGGCTTTTGATTTCAAAACGCACACAAGATCCGGGCATGATCGAATCGAAATTTCCCTTTTTGCGTGTCGATGCGGGCAAGGGAGATAAGGTATCACCGCGGGCGTTTGAGACACGACATTTTTACAGGGGCAACTTGCGTACGGGTAAGGGGAAAAAAATGTGGCGTGCAGATCGATCTCGCACCGGCGGGTCGGCGTACTTTGGAAATTACGGTGGCAGGAACGACGCCGAGCTTCGCCGTCAAAAGGTGGAGGACATTTATGAACCCCTGTACCGCTTGTTTCCCCATCTAAGAAAACGGCAGCACGAGTTTTCCCGTTATGCAGATTCAAAAGTCGCCGCACTTTTTGACTATTTTTCAAAGCGCTTGAAAGCCGCAGGGTTGGATCTTAATTTTCAAGTACAAATGAACTTTGATTTTATGTGGCTGCCGCCGGCCGAGAAGGACGGCTTTCCGGTTCCTGTGCTGATTGAATCCGATCTGCAAGACCGCAATCTTGCATTTTGGACGGCTATTGCGCGGGTTAAGCCAAAGCAAGAAACTCGCTCGGAAATGCCCTCAGCTCGGTCGGAGCTGAGGACTTCTCGGGCCTCGCCGTCTTCGGCTCGCTCCGAGATGCGCAAGGATCGCCTAGCCTCTGCGTCTACCGCAGAGACAAGAACATCGAACACCTATGGGCGTTTGTATGTTCTAGCGGGGTATTTTCTCAATCGTTTGGATGCGGTGTTCGTGATCGCTCAAGACATCAAAGAAACGATCCAGCGATTCCTTGGTGGCCATTTGATCGGCCACTCGTTGAAGTTCTTCCTTCGTCGCTATTTGTTGGGCGGTGAGGTGCCGGAAATCTTCCTTGGTGGCCATTTGAGAGACCACAAACCGAAGTTCGTCCTTGGTCACCATCACGACTTTCATTTCTTCAACGCTTTTTTCGACCCGGGTTACGTGTTCTCGAACATCCTGCAGGCCCTCGCCAAATACTTGAAATTGCGACCGCAGGTCCTCGAGAATCACGGTAAACTCTCTGTCGCCGGAGTACTCTGGATTCTTAGCCATGATTTTTATCCTTTCTCGAAATGGGCCGGCATTCTCTCAATAGCTTCAGAGTTTGTCAACAAATATTTTGAAAAAATCATTAAAATTATTCAATTAATGCATACACCTGAAAGAGTTTCAAATCGTTCCGATGGTATCACCGGCAATGAAAGTATTGCCTCTAGCCGCTCCGAAGTGCGGGCGGTACCGGCTTCTGAAAATCAGGATCATCTATCCACCTTATCTAGACCGGTGACAAGCAGGGCCCGCGCTTTGGAAATTATGCGCCAAGAAGCTGGGCTTTTTGTCGAAAGAATGGAACCTTCCTTGCGCGCAACTCCTCAAGAAAAAGAACGGGTGGTTTCATATCTCATCAACAGAGTTAGGCATAAATTCACTTACCCGTGGTATTGGAGTCCTGTTGCGGGAGTATTGACGGGCTTCCTCGTTTTCGTTGTTGGGTTGATTGTCAGTCAAAATTTTGTCTTGGCGCTGAAAGCCGGAATGATCGGCGGCGGTTTAGCCGGGCTGCTTGTCGGAATGTTTGTATTGTTTTATAGAGGAATACTGCATAACTTAGAAAGTTCCGCTCGCGAAGATTTTCCGAAAGGCAGGGTTTTGATCAAGAGTACGGATATGCGCTCAGAAAAAAAATTCCGGACCGCACTGGTCCATGAATGGATCCATGTGTGGGGCACTGACTTTAAGCAAGATGCTTTTCACCGAAGAATCGCCTTAGCGGGAGAATTTTTGAGGCTTGCAGAATTGAACGCGGAAGCAATGGGGATTAATTCAAGATTTATTTTAAAACATCCAGACGGCCGTCCCTTCTACGGTGGCCTGATGGAAGCAAATGAAATCTTGATGACGCGAATATTGAAGAGAGACGATTTTCATAGCCTGAAGAAGCTTCGGGGTATTTCTAAATTACTGGATGAAGGTGTGGAGGATACCGCGCACCGCCTGGTAGAAGATTATGCGCAATCCGCGGCCTTGGGAGGGAAAGCGCAGGCTATTTTTTACGCTTTTCCGGTTCTGCCGGAAAACTACAAGGGCACTCATCCGGCTTGGAAATTTCTGCGAGAGTTGATGGACGGCGCAACAGTCGCCCAGTCCTACAATGCCATTCGGCCGGAGTTAGATCAACTAACGCGCGATGGATTCAATGCTCTCCGCTCCGAAGTACGGCGTGTACGAATAGCAGAAGAAATCAGCGGGGATGAGATTTTCGGTCGCGGCAACGATATTGATCAATCAGAAAGGCGGTCATTATCCCGGCTGTTATCAAGAATACAACGAATACGATCCACATGGAAATTTCACTCCTCTTTTTCTCTTCTGGTTGAAGGATATAGCAAAACACTTGCGATGGCAAGACTGATCATAACTAAACCCATACTGATCTTGACCCATGGACTAAACTCGGCAAAAAACTTACTTGCCAAGCTTGCGGCAATCATAAGATACATCACATTCGCCAGCATGCCGGCCGTAAAGGTTCTTCTTGATTCTCCAAAAAAAGGTTTCGTGGGATTGTGGAGCATCGGGGTTTACCTTATCTCAAATTCTTCCGCAATCCATGGCCGCAAGAGCCAGACCACCCAAAGCAGAAGAGACAGCAGCAAGGCTGTCACAATCTGGCGCGGCAGGCCGGCATACCACATCAGATCACTGACGATGGAATGGCTGAAACGGATGCACAGGAAGGCTGCGTATGTGTTCCATACGTATCCGCCTTTCTCACAGCATTTAATAAACCAGTGGGATGTATTCATAGTAGGTGCCCCTCTTTGGGCTGCCGAAAAGCTTACCAGAGAATTTATTATAAATCAAGAAATAATTTCTGAAAAAGCAATTTATGGGACTTCTGGCGTCCGCTCCGAAGTCCGGCAGCCCGCCGATAATTTGTCTGCGGGCAGCGAGACTGAAGGCTCGTCCGCCAAAAAGCCGACGGCCGAAGTGCGGGGCAGGGCGGTGGCAATGGACCGGCTGATGATGAAAAAACCCGGGATTTTTTCTCCACGCAAACTTGTTTCAAGAGTGCGGTCGATGACCCTCCGGCCGCAAATCAAAAATCATCACACAAGTTTTTTTATCGATGTTACCAATGAGCGCTCTGCCCGGGTTTATATCGGCTATGGTGTTCATGCGTTGCTTCATCAAGCGGGGGCTGAAACGAGGCGACTTTTCTTCCGGGTCCATTATCGGGATATTCCAGAAAAAGAAGGACTGCTTGCTTTCAAGCCGCCCTATCTTTTAGAGGAGCAGCTCGCGGAATTCCAAAAACGGGGCAAGCAAACAGTAATATTGCAGGCTGTTCTGGTGGACCTTAAGAATATCGCTGAATTTTTGGTGAACGGCGGCATGGATCTTCAGACGCCTGTAAAGCTTCAGGAGTTTTTAAGCTTTGAGAGCCTGACAGATCTATTCAAAAAACATTACCACCCTGTGGGTGATCTTGATTCTTACGAAACCACGCTTGGCGAATTGATCCGAACTTTGCCGTCCCTAGCAGCAGAATTGGCGGCGCAGGCGAATATCCGCAGTTTGATGGGGGAGCTCGGTCAATGGGGGGTTCAAGTTACTTATGAGCCAGCGTTACTGACTCGTCCAGAATCGGCTCATTCCTTCGAGCAACTGCTAACAGCACTGAGAAATGTGGTGAAACGCAGGCCTGAAGAGAGAAGGCAAAAAATCGCAACCTCGTGGAGGCGGATTTTTTACAGGGAGCACTTTGAAAAAGATATTGCGATTCGGTATCAAACCGCAGAGGGCTCGCATGAGAATCCAGCAAGAGAGCTTCTTGAAATCGCTTTCGATGTGAAGCAGCTTGAGGCCTTGGTCGGGAATGCGGATTCGGCTGCAAGGCTGGAAGATTACTTTGAAGAGCGGCTGCGTGCTGCCGAGCAAGGCAAGTCGGATAGCGCAGAGGATGTGCGGCTTGAAAAAACTTTTCAGCCTCATCAGAACAGCTTGAGTTGGCATTTCGACGGTGCCTTCTGGAATCATCTGACGCCTTTTATGAAAGCCATGGGTGCTGACTACCGCGAATCCATAGGCGGATCTCCGGATACAAATCGCGAACTGATCGCTTACAGTGCCGGGCATTATCTTCAGCAGCTCGAAAAGGTTTACCAGCGGGAGCAGGGAGGCCTGGGTGGTGTGCAGCCCCGTTATTATGTGGAAGTCGGAGCGGCAAGTGTGGACCACGCCAAAATTTTCATTGAGGAACTCAACCGAATTGCTGCAGAACGCGGCCAGACGCATCTTTTGGGGCACACCAAATATGTTTTAGCGGATTTTTCAAAGTCGATTATCGAAAGTGCTAAACAAAAACTAGGGGAATTTTCTGAGGCTTACTTGGGAGTTTCGTTCGAATATCTTGTCGTAGATGCCGAAGATCCTTATGAATCGCTTGGCGCGAAATATAAAAGTCGCATCCTTCGCTACCATGCCACCAATGTGGTTAGCGTGATGGCCACCGATGAAATCGCGCGAAAAAAAGGCAAGTACTATCACATTTACACGCGACTTTCTCTCCCCACCCGTATTTTAGAAGCCCTCGTGCAAACCTATCAAGCCTTTGGCGTCACTCTCGATCAGCTGAAACGGGATTTGAAAGGTATCGAAGCAGAAGGTGTCCCAGTTTTTCTGGACCGCTATCAGACAATGTTTAGAGAGAAGGCTGAATCCCAATTAGATTATTCGCGGCATGAAGATCTAAAGAATGGGGACTTCGAGTTCTATCACTTCTGGCAGGAACTTTGGAACGGCCTCAAGCTTGAAGACGAGTATGTGCCTATCCCACACCTTGAGGCCTTTGATTTTCTGAATGATCCGAAGGATCCCGCCGCCCCGAAATTCCCAAAACCAGGCCCCGCTCTTGAAACGATGTTTAATCAGTATGTTGATGATCAAGGAGCCCCTCTTGATTTCAGAGTTCACCTCTCCAACCACGCTGTCCGTGGAATTTTACAGATTATGGATCTTTTGGATGTCGACGGAGCGGTCGAGGCTATTGATATTGTGATCCAACAGATAAGCGACTATCAACGTTTTCGAGGCCCTGCTAAATACGACGGCTCCCAAGTCAATTATTTTAACTGGCCGATTTTACAAGCCATGCTTCATAAGTATTATCCGGCAGCCTCAAACGAGCTCACGAGTCTCGCGCAGTTTGGAGACAAGAGAGCCCAGCGCCAAATTCTGGAAATATCACCCAATCGGGAGCCGCATCTTATTTACGATCCCGAAATTTATAAGCAGGCTAATGCAGCCTACAAAGCGCAAGCCGGTGTTGAGCTGGGGGAGGCGCTCTTTCGGGGGCTTGAAGGTTTTGGGTTAGAGGAAGGGGAGAAATGGGTCATTCGTTCCGGCATGGAATGGGGGGCAGCGGCGACCCACTGGACGGATGGGAAAAAACGACCTGCGGCGTACCCGGGCGGCCGGCTGCATGAGGCCAATGACCTAGGGTTAAAGCGAACAGTGGATGGATTTGATCGAAATATCGAAGCGGGGACACCCGTGCCATTCATTTTAGGGGGAACGGTTTACCGAAAATGGAAGGATGATATGCGGCAAACTGTCATCACGTTGACGCCTGTCAAGATTCAACACGAAGGTAAGGCCAAACGGTTAGTTGTGGTGGATGCCCACTTTCAAGCCAATGAAGATTTAAAAGCGGGAGATGTTGTCACCCAGGGTGATCACGCCGGCACAATGGAATCTCCGACGAATCCTGATTCGCCTGTGGCCATTCATCGTCACGTTGGGCTTGCGCTTCTTGACGAAGATTTAATTGATGAAAGCACGAATTCCATTAGGGGCTCACACTCAGAAGAAATTCTTTATGCAACTCTCCATGAGTGGGCAGCGGAAGGGAAAATTCAATATTTTCAGTGGCTTGATTTTTTAAGTCCCGAACAGAGGAGAGCCAAATTTATCGAAGGCGGTGACGCGGAGTCCGGCCTCAAACAAATCATTATTCAGGTGCATAACCGGGATGTCCGATCAGAACTCGCCCGAGTGATCGGCCGCCAAACCGCGGGGATTAGAAAACTTCTCGCGCCAACCCCTGAAATCACAGAAATTATTTTAGCAAAACAAAGAAATGGAACTCATGCCGTTGTCACCGGAGCCCTTGAAGATTGGCAGTTGACAAACCACGAGCCGGCCCGAAAAATTTCAGAATTGATCCAACGCGGCAGCGGAGCCGAGGCACTTACTGAAGCGATCATTGCGACCGAAGCCCGTTTAAGGCAATCCGTCCGTTCCGAAATGCGGCAGCCGTCCCTCAGTCCGAAACCGGTGCAGTTGTCCTCGGGGGTGTGGGCCAAGCCGATTTCACTTTCAAAACAGCCACTGCTTGTGGGACGGGAACTTACGCTTTTTTCAAACCGGGTATGGAGAGATCAAAAGAGTCTTTTGAGTGACAAATCTGAACAAGCGGGAAAGGATGTGATTGTTCTCAAAGAATTAAACTACATGATTAGCGTTGTACGGCAGGATTTTCTAAATAGGGTAAACAGTGCTTCAAATACAGATATTCTGTGGATGGCTTATGAAGATACGGCTGGTAAAAAGCCAATCGGCTTACTTTCTTTTTCACAGGGGGATCCCTATCATTTTTACGATCGGGGAATATATTACTCGGTGGGCGTTCATCCGAAGTTTCGTCAGCGGGGGATTGCTAAAGAACTTATTGCGCTCGGTCTGCACGACTTAAACTCGCGGCCGGATTTAAGAGCAGGCTATTTGCTGGCAGATATTTTTCCGAGCAACCTTCCTTCCATCAAAGCGTTGGTGCATGCTGCACATCAGGAAGAGCTTCCCCTCTATTACACGCTGAATCTAGTAAATCTAAATGTCCGTTTTATTCGGCCCCTTGATGAGAGAGGGGTTACAAAAAATCCGGTTGACGATTTTCCAGAGGCTAAGCTTTTTAACTTAGCAGAATTTTCAAAACTTGTAGCTACTGCCCAAAAACCTCAAAGCTTCTCCAGCTCGAAGCGCGCGTCCCGGAAGAAGTCCCGGTCTGAAGTGCGCGCCAAGGCCGCTG
>CAYMUZ010000009.1:0-5147 GCA_964393875.1 uncultured bacterium
CTAAACTGGGTGCGAATGCGCTTCTCGGTGTGTCGCTTGCCACTGCGCGTGCCGTAGCTAACGCCGATGGGCTTGAGCTTTACGAATATCTCGGGGGTGACGATGCGGTGTTGCTGCCCGTGCCTATGATGAACATCATCAACGGCGGCGTGCATGCGGATAACAACGTTGATCTTCAGGAATTCATGATCATGCCCTTCGGAGCCGAACGCTTTTCAGAGGCGCTTCGCATGGGTGCGGAAGTCTTCCATCACCTCAAAAAAATTCTGCACAGCCGCGGCCTTGCCACCTCGGTGGGGGATGAAGGCGGCTTTGCACCCAACCTGAAATCCAACCAGGAAGCTCTCGACATTATTTTGGAATCCATTGAAAAAGCCGGTTACAAACCCGGCGAACAGATCAAGATTGCTCTCGATGCCGCCAGCGCGAGTTTTTATGGTAAAGACAAAACCGGTGCGAATTCCAACCCCGGGAACTATGTTCTTAAGGCAGAGGCTCAGCAGGTCAAGACGCCGGAAGAAATGGTTGAGTTTTACGCAGCCCTGTGCGAGAAATACCCTATTTTTTCAATCGAAGATGGCGTTGATGAAAACGACTGGGCAAGCTGGAAGCTTTTGACCGACCGGCTTGGCAAGAAAATTCAGCTCGTGGGTGACGATCTTTTTGTGACCAATACTGAGCGCCTAGAGCGTGGTATTAAAGAAGGAGTGGCTAACTCCATTTTGATTAAGGTTAACCAGATCGGCACACTTTCTGAGACCATCGATGCGGTAAAAATGGCCCACGCCAATAACTATACGGCGGTGATGAGCCATCGCAGCGGTGAGACCGAAGACACCACGATTGCCGATCTTGCAGTGGCGCTTGCCACCGGCCAGATCAAAACCGGGTCGGCCTCGCGCTCGGATCGTATTGCCAAGTACAACCAGCTTTTGCGCATCGAAGAACGTTTGGGTGCCAGAGCTGTTTATGCGGGTGCTCAGTTGCTTACTGCAGCGCACGCATGAGGAAACCTTTTTTTTTCCTCATACTGTTGTTTGTGGCAGCGGTGATTTTTTTCTGGGTTTATTTCCCGGTTCTCTCCCGCTACCGCGAGCTCAAACAACAGCAAGATAAACTTGCGCATGAGATCACCGATCTTGATGCCAAGATTGTGACTCTTATCGAAGAGCGGCGACTTCTGCAGGAAGATCACAACTACCTCGAGAAAGTCATCCGCGAAGAATTGGGGTTGGTCAAACCCGGCGAGATTATTTACAAAATGATCACCGAACCTGCCAGACCGGCAGTGGTGCCTTCGGCTCAAACGCCTGTCGCCAGCAAGGTGAGTTCCCCACAGCCTGTGACTGCGGCGGCCGTGCCGCCTTCTCCGAAAACAGCGCATGCGGTTGCTCCAAAAGCAGTACCCAAGGCACCCCTCAGCGCCCATTAAAGCGTTGCAATTCGCCTTCCGCAAGCCTATAATGGCAGCCTCTCCCCAGAGAATTCCCATTTCCTGTGAGAATCCCTTGTCGGAGAGATTTTACGTTTTAGCAGTCAGTCGTCGCAGGGAAGTCGTTGGCTCTAGTCCCGCGTGATACAGTAATAATAATAAAATTTTCGTCGCGGGGTGGAGCAGCTCGGTAGCTCGTTGGGCTCATAACCCAAAGGTCACAGGTTCAAATCCTGTCCCCGCTACCATCTACAAGTAGAGAAGCCATCGTGAGTTAATCACGGTGGCTTTTTTATTTTATGAGGCCTAAAATACCCCCTGTTAACACTTTTGTTAACAGTTTGATGAGAACAAGATGAGGAGAGCGGTATTTATGTTCGAGCAGACCTTCAAGAATATCGATGACATTCTCCACAAGGATGCCGGTTGTAGTAGTGAGCTTGATTATGTGGAGCAGACCTCTTGGGTTCTCTTCCTAAAATATCTCGATGATCTGGATAAAGACAAAAAAACTGCGGCGGAGCTTGCGGGTAAGCCTTACAAAGGCATCATCAGCCGTGATTTTCAGTGGGAAGTTTGGGCTGCGCCGAAAGGGAAGGATGGCAAGCTCGATCACCACAAGGCGCTCACCGGCGACGATTTAAAAGACTTCGTTGATCAGAAGCTGTTTCCATATCTCAAAAAATTCAAAGACAATGCCGAAAGCCCTGACACCATCGAATATAAAATTGGTGAGATTTTCAGCGAGCTGAAAAACAAAATCCAAGGCGGTTACAACCTGCGTGAAGTCATCAATCTGGTAAGTGAGCTGCGCTTCCGCACCCATGCTGAAAAGCATGAAATGTCCCACCTTTACGAAAGTAAAATAAAAAACATGGGCAATGCGGGCCGAAACGGCGGCGAATATTACACACCCCGCCCGCTTATCAAAGCAATCGTGAAAGTTGTTGCGCCTAAAATCGGTGACAAAGTTTATGACGGTGCGGTTGGGTCGGCAGGCTTTTTATGCGAAGCCTTTGAGTATCTGAAGGGCAGTAAGAGCCTGACCACCAAAGAGGCTGAAACGCTGCAGAAAAAGACCTTCTACGGCAAAGAAAAAAAGTCGCTCGCGTACATCATCGGAATCATGAACATGATCCTGCATGGCATCGAAGCACCGAACATTGTGCACACCAACACGCTTGCCGAAAACATTGCCGACATTCAGGAGAAAGACCGCTATGACATTGTGCTGGCCAATCCGCCTTTTGGCGGCAAAGAGCGCAAAGAGGTTCAACAGAATTTCCCCATTCGCACGGGCGAGACGGCCTTCCTATTTCTTCAGCACTTCATCAAGATTTTAAAAGCGGGTGGCAGAGCGGGTGTGGTGATCAAGAATACCTTTCTTTCGAATACTGACAATGCTACCGTGAGTCTACGCAAGCTTTTGCTCGAAAGTTGCAACCTGCACACCGTGCTCGATTGCCCCGGCGGTACATTCCAGGGGGCAGGTGTTAAGACCGTTGTGCTCTTTTTTGAAAAAGGCAAACCTACGCGAAAAGTCTGGTATTACCAGCTCGATCCCGGCCGCAACATGGGCAAGACCAACCCTCTTAATGAGACGGATCTTGCAGAGTTCATCAAACTGCAAAAGACCTTTGCTGACTCACCCAAGAGCTGGAGCGTGGATGCTAAGACTATTAATCAAACAACCTTCGACCTCTCTGTAAAGAACCCCAACGGCGGCGAGGCAATCGCGCACCGCAGCCCCGAGGAAATCATGACCGAAATTGCTGCGCTGGACGTTGAGAGCGCGAAGGTGTTGGTCTCAATCAAGGAGCTGCTATGAAATTACTGCCCGTTGTGTTTGAGGAACGCGAAATCCGGCGTGTCTACGACGAGAAGACTGAAACCTGGTTTTTCTCGGTCGTGGATATCATTCAAGTGCTGACTCAACAACCTGACTACCAGGCAGCAAGAAATTACTGGAAGGTTCTTAAAAACCGCCTGGGTAAGGAAGGGAGTGAGTCGGTTACAAAATGTAACCAACTGAAATTACCCGCCACGGATGGCAAAAGTTATCTCACCGATGTTGCCAACGCTGAAACCTTACTGCGCCTAGTCCAGAGCGTTCCCAGCCCCAAGGCAGAACCCATCAAGCTCTGGCTCGCCAAGGTCGGCTATGAGCGAATGCAGGAAATGTCTGACCCTTCCCGCGCCCTTGATCGTGCCCGCGAAACCTGGAAAAAACATGGGCGCAGCGAAAAATGGATTCAGCAACGCATGACCGGGCAAGAAACCCGGAACAAGCTCACCGACTACTGGGCCAACCATGACATTAAAAAAGGCGAGGAATACGCCATTCTCACCAATGTCATTCATCAGGAGTGGTCTGACATCACGGTTCAAGATCATAAGGCCATCAAAGGTCTCAAGCGGCAGAACCTGCGTGACCACATGAGCGAGGCTGAACTCATCTTCACCGCTCTGGCCGAACTATCCACGCGACAGATTGCCGAAACGAACAAAGCCACAGGCATGAATGAAAACAAGACCGCCGCAAAGACCGGAGGCAGCATTGCCAAGCGTGCTCGCTTGGAACTTGAAGCCAAGACTGGCAAAAAAGTTGTGACTGGCGAAAACTACCTGCCTCCGGGCAGCGCCAAAAAAATCCGAGGGGTGTTGTGAGAGCATCAGATGTCCAGACAGCGACTGGGCATTTTGCTGCCGGCAAGGAAGTTCTGCAACAGAAACTGGAAAAATTGGCGAGAATTTGGATGATGAATAAAGCAGCAAAGCTGGGACTCACGCAGAGCTACCGAGAGTGCGTGCTTCGAAAGAAATCTTTGAAAGATGAAACAATTAGATGAAAGCGCCAAAGGCTTAGAAAGCATTAGAAGGATGATTTTATGAAAATTATCGAAGGAATTGTCATTAAACACTTTCGATCTTTTGATGGGAGCGTCGGAGAACCCAAAGTTGATATTCAGAATCTTAAAGATTTGAATATTTTTTCAGGAGCCAATGATTCTGGAAAATCGAACATTCTTCGTGCATTAAATTTATTTTTCAATAGTGAGATTTCGCCTGGAATTCCTTTTGATATAACCAGAGACCTATCAAAGACTCAAAAGAATCGTAGCGATGAAAAAGCAAAAGGTAAAAGAGCTAAGGGGATGAAAGATGTACGTCAGAAAGATTTGTGGGTAAAAATCAGAATCCATTTTTCAAAAGAGGAAGCAGGCATACTCCCACGAAAATTCTGGGTCGAAAAAATGTGGGATAAAAATGGGCTAAGCTCTAAAAGGACGTCTGACATTAAGAAGCATGTGGATCCGAACAAAACCAGAGCACAAGAAGGGCAACTAACCCAGTTTTTAAATAATATAAGATTTGAGTATGTGCCAGCGGTTAAAGATAGACAGTTTTTCAATTATCTCTTTCGAAAATTACAGGAGTTTCTTTTTGAAAAGCAGGATAAAAAAAAAGAAAATCGATTCAAAACGCACTCCTCGCAGTTTAACGAATTATTAAAAAGCGAAACGGTGAAATTGTTTGACGAATTCAAAAAGAGCACAACCATACCTGCGCAATTTAGCATCCCAGAAACATTGATAGATTTTTTCAGGACTTTGGGAGTTGTTACTGAGCATGGAATCTCATTGTTCGATCGGGGTGACGGCATTCAAGCAAGATTTATACCCGACATTTTAAATGAAGTTGCTCGCGACACGAG
>CAYMUZ010000010.1:0-2952 GCA_964393875.1 uncultured bacterium
TCCCGGAAGAGGTCGACTTTCAGGCGAATGGCGAGGCGAAAGCAGAACGTATAAAGATCCGGAATTTTTTTCGAAATAAAGACAAAAGGGTCGGCAATTTCATAAAACAGATTAAAGAGGGGGGGGCTCTTCGGGAGGCTCTGATTCCGGGCGATTCAGCCGTGGAGGCTATTCGTCAAAAATTCCAGGCTCATTTGAACGAACTTCAATCGATCGCGGATGAAAAGATGCTTGCCTTGCTCCAGAAAAAATTGGATCAAGTCAAAACTTATGACGATGCCTGGGATTTTTTCGGGCTTTTAGCCGGAAAACAAATTATTGGCCACAACTTTAATACCGAAGACCGTCAGGCCGTTCGTTCCGTGACTTTTCTAGGACGCGCCTTACCTAACATTCTCAACGGAGACGGAGGGCGCCGCCAAGCCATCATGGATGCTTATCCGGAAAATCTTTCCGTGGGGCTGGTCATTTTAAACGGCATACTTTACGAGGTGTACGCGGAGTTGGAAGAAAAAAACGGGCATGGTTTGGCGGCATTTTCTTCCTTATTTGATGATGGCTACGAGCATGACGCCGAAACAGACGCAATGTTTTCAAAATTGAATGGCTCACTGCCGCTAGAAGCCAAGAGAATAGTACCTTCAAAAGATGTTGTGCTGCTTGCCAAGCTCGCTGCCCACGGTCTAGTCACTGAAGGTCCAAGCTCGGATTTATCGGCTTATCAAATAGCTCTTGGTGATGGGAGATGGCTTCAGTTAAAGCCTGGTGATAAAATTTTTAAAGATGCTCCCAGCATCCTCAATACGCTTAAAAAAATTCTTCCCGGCACTCCAATACAAGTCATTTTGCCTCAAACAAAACCCCGCTCCGCTTCAGAACGCGTCCCTGGCAGGGATGATACGCCCGGGCAGTCCAAGCTTTCCGCCGCGAGATCCGAGATGCGACAGCCGGCCCGTTCGGACGGCAGCGCATCAGTCCTGCGCCAACCAGTGCAGGGCGAGATGCGACAGCCGGAGAAGAAATCCCAGCCTGACGCAGGGGTGGCTGAGACTGATGCGCAAGCGAATGTGGTTGTTCGCGAAGTCACCATCTCGCTTGTGCCGGGTGGCGTTGAGGCGCCAGGGTATGTGGTTACAATTGCGGATGCAGGGATTCAGGCCATGATCCAAAAATACGAAAGCAATCTCGATGAGCTTGGAAACGATTTGTTTGCAATGGCGCATGTTCTGTTGGGAGATGCTTTGAAAAACGCGTTGAGAAAGCTCAGTGGAAATCTTGCAGAGATTCACACCGGCGATGACAAATTCACCATTGCGATCACGATGCCTGAGGCTTTACCGGATGAATCTCGAGAGGCTGTTGTAAAGGGTTATTTGGCCTTAATGGATGCGCACACGGTTGCAGAGATTCTTCAGGGCGGGGCGCGTTTTTCGGCGGCAGAAGTCACTCAACTGGGGAAAAAGGGAATTTCTGTGAGACCCAAGTTTAGGCTGGATCAGCCTTCACGTGGGGTGTCGGGTGATCGCTCGGCGATTGTGCCTGTCGCCGCGCTTGATTCGGGAGATCTTGGGAAGGGGGTCAACCCTCTCTTTGCGCCTTTGATTGTGAAGAATCTTGAAGCGCTTAAAGGGAATGAAGAGGCGCTGTTTTTGCTTGGTCAGATGCTGTTTTTAGCGCAACTGCATTTAGCGGATATTTCCCGGGATAGGGAGATGCGCACGAATCCTGAAAAGCTGAAAGCGGCGCTTTTATCGCGCTTAAATCTGGAGGGATATGCTTCTCGCTCGATGACTCTCGAAAGTGGGATGGGGCTCGGGTTTGGGATCGATGCGACGATCGCCAATGTCTTGCTTCGCTCCGAAATCCGCAAGGCCGTTGCGGCTGCAGCATAGTGAGTCCTTTTCGGATGAGATTTACTGCCTTGCGATAGCCGCGTTGAACTGTTTATAATACACGCCCATGTCAAAACTCAATAAACGCAGTTCTATTATGCTCGAAGGGCCGTCGCGCGCGCCTGCTCGTGCGATGATGAAAGCCATGGGTTGGACCGATGAAGATCTGAAAAAACCGCTCATCGGTGTTGCCAACACTTGGATTGAAACCATGCCCTGTAATTTTCACCTGCGGCGGCTCTCTGCAAAAGTCAAAGAGGGTATTCGCCGTGCGGGTGGAACCCCGATTGAATACAACACTGTATCCATTTCCGATGGCATCACGATGGGTACGGAGGGCATGAAAACGTCGCTGGTGAGCCGCGAAGTGATCGCGGATTCCATCGAGCTTGTGGCGCGGGGGCATTATTTTGATGGTCTCGTCGCGATCTCCGGTTGTGATAAAACCATTCCGGGTACAGTCATGGCGCTTTGCCGTCTCGACATTCCTTCCCTGATGATTTATGGAGGGTCGATTGAACCGGGTAAATTTGAAGGTCAGGATGTGACGATTCAGGACGTTTTTGAAGCGGTGGGCAAACACTCGTCAGGAAAGATGACTTCCGAAAAATTGTGTGAGCTGGAAGACAAGGCTTGTCCGGATGCGGGTGCTTGCGGCGGGCAGTTTACGGCCAACACCATGTCCACCGCGTTTGCCATTATGGGAATTTCGCCGATCTGGATCAATGAAATCCCTGCCATGAGCGCCGAAAAAGATGCGGCTTGTGTGCGTGCCGGTGAGCTAGTGATTGAGCTTCTGAAAAAAAATCTAAAACCGTCTGACATCATCACACGCAAATCGATTGAAAATGCGATTAACGCGGTGGCGATGACAGGGGGTTCGACGAATGCCGTACTGCATCTTCTGGCCATTGCACGCGAGATAGGGGTGAAACTGGCGATTGAAGATTTTGACCGTTTGAGCGCGAAGACGCCGCTTTTGGGCGATCTGAAGCCGGGCGGGAAATATGTCGCCAGTGATCTTTACAACGCGGGCGGCTACCGCCTAGTGGCGCGGCGC
>CAYMUZ010000011.1:0-18547 GCA_964393875.1 uncultured bacterium
CGGCTATTTCATGGCGAAACTCACCATCAAATTGATTAATAGCATTGCGGCGGTGATTAACAGCGACCGTGCGGTCGGGCACCGGATGAAAGTGCTTTTTCTCGAAAATTACGGGGTATCGCTCGCGGAGAAAATCTTTCCGGCCAGTGATCTCTCAGAGCAGATTTCTACGGCGGGAACCGAGGCATCGGGCACCGGCTGCATGAAATTTATGATGAACGGAGCTCTGACAATCGGAACTATAGATGGCTATAACATTGAAATGATGCAGGCCGAGGGCCTTTAAAACTTTTTTGTTTTTGGTTTGCAGGCCTAGGTAATCCGGGATTTGAAGAAACGAGGGTATGTGCCGCGCGATTTTATCGCCGCGTGCCCGATGCTGGCCGAGGTGTTCCGTATGATAGAAAGTAACTTTTTTTCGCAAGAAAATCCAGGCCTTTTTGATCCGCTTATGCGGAATTTGCGGCAAGTGGATCCGTTTTTTGTCTGTGCTGATTTTGAGGCCTATGCCCGGACGCAAACGGCCATTTCTGAAAATTATCTCGATCAATCGGACTGGACCCGCAAAGCCATTGCGAATGTGGCTAAATCAGGGAAGTTTTCAAGCGACCGGACGATTCGTGAATATTGCCGCGACATCTGGAACGTAAACGCCGAAAAGTAAACGATTTCCTACGACTTGATCTTGTGGAGAGGAAATAGCCGTTTCATGCGAAAAGTCATGCACTATGTCTATGCACTCCGCCCCTACCAATGGATTAAAAATACTTTCGTGGTTCTCCCGCTTGTTTTTAGCGGAAAACTATTTGAACGTGCCGAGACGGTGCGGGAACTATTGGCCGCTCTTTGTTTTTGCGGCATCTCCAGTGTTGTCTACATCCTCAACGATCTGATTGATCTTCAATCAGACCGGGCTCATCCCCTCAAAAAATTAAGACCGCTGGCCGCCGGAAAAATCCGTCGCCGCCGCGTCTTGCAGCTTGCGGGTTTTATTTTTATTCTCTCAGCCCTGGGAGCCTGGCTTCTTGAACCCCGGCTGTTCTTTGTCGTGGGGGTTTATTTTGTGGGCAATCTTCTGTACACGATCAGTCTTAAACAGGTGGTGATTGTGGATGTCATGATGATCGGACTCTTTTTTATTTTGAGGGTGGTCGCAGGCGCCGTGGTGATTCATGTCCACGTTTCAGATTGGCTGCTCATTTGTGCCGGTGTCCTGGCGCTTTTTCTAGGGTATAACAAGCGGCGTCATGAGCTGCGGCTGGCCGGGGTGGATGTGACAGCCCACCGCAAAGTTCTTGAAAAATACAGTATCTACTTTATTGACCAGGTCGTTTCTGTTTTGACGGCGTCCACTGTTATTTTCTATACGCTTTATACGGTGGACGAGAAAACGGTTGCTCATTTTGGAACCCACCGGCTCATTCTGACAGTCCCATTTGTTTATTATGGAATTTTTCGTTATCTCTATTTGGTGCATCGAAAAGCTCAAGGGGGAGATCCCGCTCGTATCCTTTGGAAAGACAACATGCTCAAGCTCAACGTCTGTCTTTGGCTTTTGACGGCGAGCGCTGTGATTTATCTCAAATTTTAGAATGTTCATCCGCAGAATTATTACTGATGCCCACGCATGAGTCCTGGGGACGTTTCCCCAAAGCCAGTCATCAAGAGGTCGAGTCTCTCGAGTGGAGACACGAGCGAGTCTCGTGGAAAGAGAAGCGACGGTCCGTGTTGGGTTATGGGCTTGGACGCAGCTATGGCGATGTTTGTCTCAATGAGGGTGGAACTCTTCTTG
This sequence comes from uncultured bacterium, assembly GCA_964393875.1. Classification (GTDB taxonomy): domain Bacteria; phylum Omnitrophota; class Omnitrophia; order Omnitrophales; family Aquincolibacteriaceae; genus JAHFHB01. The sequence goes on from CAYMUZ010000011.1 coordinate 1,793, forward strand.
ACACCGCTCAACTGAATTCCTTGATTGAGTTTGATCCGCTCAGCGGGCGTGTCCACTGCGAGGCCGGTGTAACGATTGCAGAGCTCTTGCGGGTTTTTGTGCCGCGCGGCTGGTTTGTGCCGGTCACCCCCGGAACAAAATTCGTCACGGTGGCCGGTGCGGTGGCCAATGATATTCATGGCAAAAATCATCACCGCAGCGGGACCTTTGGAAGTCACGTTGAAAGTCTCGAACTTTTGCGATCGAGCGGTGAGCGGCTTGTGTGTTCGGCCGATGAAAATAGGGAGCTTTTTTGCGCGACGATCGGGGGCCTTGGGCTGACGGGGCTTATTTTGAGCGTGCGATTGCGTCTAAAACCCGTGGCGGGCCCGTGGATTCACGCCGAAACAATCCCCTTTGGCTGTCTAGAGGAATTTCTCGATTTGAGCCGGCAATCGGATGCGGATTGGGAATATACCGTGGCTTGGGTCGATTGCGTTTCTTCAGGGCGCAGGGCGGGCCGCGGAATTTTTCTTCGCGGAAATCATACGAACGAATCGGGCGCTTCGGCGCTGCTGGACGTCTCGCCGAAGCTGAATTTATTCTTTGACGCGCCTGATTTTTGCGTGAATCCTTTTACGGTACGCTTGTTTAATGAAATTTATTATCGGGCTCATTGCCGAAAAAAGCCACAGCGTGTACATTACGATCCTTTTTTTTATCCGTTGGATGGAATCGGCCAATGGAATCGCCTTTATGGCCGGCGTGGCTTTTTGCAATATCAGTTTGTGATCTCTGAGGGCCGAACCCCCGTGATGCACGCTATCTTTGACCGAATCACCCGGTCTGCTCAGGGATCTTTTCTGGCTGTTTTGAAACATTTCGGTTCTAGGCCCTCACCGGGAATGATGTCGTTTCCCCAGCCCGGACTGACGCTGGCACTTGATTTTCCGAATCGCGGAGAATCTATTTTGAAACTGTTGGATGCGTTGGATGAAATGGTTCTGGAGGCCGGCGGCCGGGTTTATCCGGCCAAGGATGCGCGCATGCCGGCACGGCACTTCCAATCTTTTTTCCCCCAATGGCAGGCCTTTTCAAAGTGGATCGACCCGTCTTTTTCGTCAAGCTTTTGGCGGCGGGTCAGCGTGAGAGACGGAGAGATAAAATGACTCAAAGAATTTTAATCGTGGGCGCGACCTCCGCCATTGCACGCGAAACGGCGCGCTGTTTTGCCGCGCAAGGGGCGTCTTTTTTTCTTGCCGGCCGGAATGAATCCCATCTTCTGACGGTGACTCAAGATTTAAAAGCCCGCGGCGCAGAGCGGGTTGAGACGATGGCGCTTGATTTCAATCAAACCGAATTGCACGAAACGCTGGTGGCGCGCGCCGAGAATTTCTTGGGAAGTTTTGATGTGGCGTTGATTGCTTATGGAACACTGCCGAATCAAAAGGCCTGCGAACTTGATTTTTCGCTGGCGCAGAAAGAATTTGCGACCAATTTTGTGAGCGGTATGTCTCTTTTGACTCACTTGGCGAATTGCTTTGAACTGCAAAAGAGCGGTGTGATTGCCGTGATTTCTTCTGTGGCGGGAGATCGGGGGCGTCCGAGCAACTACGTGTACGGTTCTGCGAAGGGTGCTCTCAGTCTTTATTTGCAAGGGCTGCGTGCACGGTTGACGAAATCAGGCGTGCATGTGTTGACGATCAAACCCGGTTTTGTGGCGACGCCTATGACCGCACAGGTGAAAAAAAATTTTCTTTTTGCCAATCCCGTCTCTGTGGGCAAAGGAATTCACCAAGCCATCCTCAAGCGCCGGGATGTTGTTTACCTGCCTTTCTTTTGGCGCTGGATTATGCTCATCCTCAAATTGGTTCCGGAATCTTTATTCAAGCGTCTCAATTTGTAGAATAAGGGTAACTTCGTACAGTCGCTAGTGCTATAACACACTGTGTTCAAATAAGTTATGATGCTTGATGTCCTGACTCAACCTTCCACTTTATCTCGCTAAAAATTTGCGCATGACATTTGTAATCGCCGATAAGCAATGCTAAACTTTTAATATAACAAGATTTCTTTTGACTCTGGTAGATTGATATTGCTATAATTTGAACACAAAAGAATGTTTTTAGAATTACTAAAAGGCTCTTTAAAGCCAGCGGGGCGGATATCTTGCCGATGCACTATCAGGGAGTTAAGTGTCTATGAGTGAGAGTATTCCTGGGGTTATTCAGATTTTGCTGATCGAAGATAATCCAGCCAGCATTGAGGCCATTACAACAATGATGGCGGTGCAAAAAGATCCTGAGTTTGTGATTCAGTGCGCCAGGGATTTGGAGGCGGGGCTGGAATTTTTGAAAAGAGAAATGCCCGATGTCATTTTACTAGATACGAATCTTCCGGGGAGTGAGGGATTTAGTCATTTTGTGCGTGTGCATCAAGCGGTCCCGGCCGTCCCGGTGATTCTGCTCTCGGAAGTGGATGACAACCGGTTTGCTCTCGAGGCGGTGCGCCGCGGGGCACAGGACTTTTTGCTCAAAGAATTTTTGCATGGAAAGATGCTGGCGCGTGTTTTAGTTTACGCGATTCAGCGGAAGCGTTCTGAAGAGACGCTGCGTCAAATTGCCCAGGGAGTTGCCTCCGCAACCGGAGAAGCCTTTTTCCGTTCTCTGGTACAGCACCTCGCCGCAGGGCTTGGCCTGACGGCGGCCTTCGTGGCGGAAGTGCTTGAAGATAATCCCAAAGGAGTCCGCACTCTGGCGCTTTATAGTGACGGAAAAATCCAGGATAATTTAGAGGCGGAAATTGCCAAAACGCCTTGTCAGGACCTGTCTCAAAAACAGATCCAGCGCCATCCAAACCGACTTAGGAAATTGTTTCCGGAGGATCGTTTCATTCTGGCCTGCGAAGCCGAAAGTTACCTGGGCATCCCGCTTTATGATTCAAAAGGGGGGGCGCTTGGTATTTTAGCGGTGATGGACAAGCATCCGATGGAACATACCGCTCTGGCGGAATCGATGCTTGAAATTTATGCCGCCCGTGCGGCCGGAGAACTCGACAGACGTCGAGTGGAGGCGATTGCCGCGCGTGCCCGCGAACGCGAAATCGCCATTGGTTTTCGAATTCAACAGGACCTGCTCTTAGGACGCCCGCCTGCCGATATACCCAATGTGGAAGTGGCCGCGCACACGACGCCTTCGCAGGAGGTCGACGGTGATTTTTATGATTTTTTTCGCTATAGCGACACCTGTTTCGATGTAGTCATCGGTGATTTTATGGGCAAGGGAATCCCCGCGGCGCTTTTAGGTGCGGCGACGAAAAGTCAGTTTTTACGCGCGTTGGGGCATTTGGGGCGCAAACGTGAAAATTTGCTTTTGCCCGAGCCGGCCGAAATTGTGACATGCGTTCACCAACAGATGGTCCATCAGCTTATCGCCCTAGAAAGTTTTGTCACGATTTGCTACGCCCGCTTTGATCTTGAAAAAAAACAGGTGACACTGGTCGATTGCGGCCATACCGAGACCATGCATTATCGGCGGCAGCTTGGGCGTTGTGACCGCGTGCGCGGCGAGAATATGCCGCTTGGGTTTACGGCGTGGGAAAATTATAAGCAAGTGACGATTCCCTTTGAACCGGGGGACTCGTTCTTTTTTTATTCCGACGGGGTCACTCAGGCGCTCAACCGGGAGGATGAACTTTTCGGAGAAGATCGCCTTGCTCATTTGATCGCCCAGCAGGCAAAACTGCCGGCGCAGGAAGTCATTAACAAAGTCTGCGACAGCGTAATGGACTTTTCAAACGGGCAGGGATTTTCAGACGATCTGACCTGTGTGATGGTGAAGATCGCTGGTGCGGAGGACGACCGGACCCCGGTGGCAAGCAGCGGGCTGGAACTTCTCAGCTCGTTTGAAAGTTTGGAGTACGGGCGCGAATTTCTCCGCGATTTCTGTGAGAGTAAAACAGGCGGGGCTGTGAGTGAAGATCGTATTATTCATTTTGAACTGGCAACCAGTGAGGCGCTGACGAACGTGATTAGGCACGCTTACGAGGGCGCCAGCGATGAAAAAATCAGAATTGAGCTGCGGTTTTACGGAGATGAGCTTGATATTTTGATTTTTCACCATGGGGCGCCCTTTGATGCCCGGCGTGTGCGCCCCCCGTCTTTTGATGGTACGCGGGACGGAGGATTCGGTGTTTATATCATTGAGAAGTGTGTGGACAAGGTTCAATATATTTCTGATGACAATGGACAGCAGTGTATTTACATGCGGACTTTTTTAAAACAAAACAAGAAAGACGAGGTCTAATATGGACGCAGCAGTTCAAAAATCAGGCGATATCGCCATCATTACCCTGCCGGGCGATAAGTTGGATGCCGCCAATGTAGCGGAGTTTAAACGGGATATCACCTCTATTTTACAAGCCCATTCTAAAGTGGTCTTCGACATGAGCCAGTTGAAATTCATCGATAGCTCGGGGCTTGGAGCGATTCTCTCCTGCCTGCGCCAGCTCAATGCGGGTGGCGGTGATTTAAAACTTTACGGGCTCTCAAAGTCGGTGCGGGCTCTTTTTGAGCTGGTCCGGATGCACCGTATTTTTGACATTTGTGGGACACGGGAAGACGCCATCAGCGCTTTCGCCAAGTAGAGGGGGGCGCGATGATTCAGGAAGCGCCGAAGAAAAAAAAGCTGACGCTGTGTGTTTTTATCGACGGTTTTGGCTGGGAGCTTTTGCGAAGTCAGCCGTTCCTGAATGATCTTTTGGTCACTAAGAGTCCGGTGGATACGGTGTTTGGTTATAGCGCTACCTGCATTCCTACGATTTTGACCGGACGTATGCCGCACGAACACGGGCACCTTTCCTTTTTCTACTACCAGCCTGAAAAATCTCCTTTTAAAAACCTAAGCATGCTCAGAATGCTTCCGTCGAAGATCACGGATCGAGGGCGCGTTCGTTCTGTGTTAAGTAAAGTGCTTAAGCGTTGTTACGGTTATACAGGCTATTTTCAGATCTACAATGTTCCTTTTGAGTATCTGCATCTTTTTGATTACTCTGAGAAGAAAGACATTTACCTGCCGGGTGGAATCAATGGGGGCGTCCCAACCATTTTTGATTTTTTGAGATCTCGGGCCATTCCCTTCCATGTTTCGGACTGGCGTGCCAAGGAAGAGACAAACATCGAATCTCTGAAGCGTGAACTGGCTCAGGGCGAAATTTCTTTTGCCTATCTTTATCTTGCCGCGATGGATGCTCTTTTGCATTCTCAGGGGACTCAATCCCCGCTGGTGGCGCAAAAAGTTGCGTGGTACCAGCGTCAGATTGAGGATGTTTTTGCGATGGCTTCACGGAAGTACGAAAAGGTAAGCCTCTATATTTTTTCAGATCATGGGATGTGTGATATTCATGAAACTTGTAATCTTGCGGCCCGTGTGGATGCTGCGGGGGTGCGTTTCGGAGTGGATTATGCGGCGGTCTATGATTCGACCATGGCTCGATTTTGGTTCTTAAAACCCGGCATCCGGGAGAAAGTGGAGACCGCGCTGCGGGGTGAGGTTCGGGGGCGTTTGCTCAACACGCAGGATCTGAAACAATTCGGAGTTGATTTCCAGGATCACCGATACGGAGAACTTTTCTTTCTGATGAACCCCGGTATTTTAATCTGTCCCAGTTTTATGGGGCTTCGGCCGATTGCGGGCATGCACGGTTATGACCCGCACGACAAAGATTCACTGGCCATTTTTGCAAGTAACCAGGTGCCGGAAAAAATTCCGGCGAGACTGGATGAGCTTTATGGGCTGATGGCGCGGGAGGCGGAGACGTCTTGAAGAGAAAACAATGACGGCAATTCCCTGGATCATTTTAAGAATTCTTCCAAGCGGAGGACAGGCCGAAGAGTTAGCGGCTTGTCTGAAACGCCAGGGGCAGCCTTTTCGTCTTTTTATTCTCGATGATGGCCAGGCCGGGGACGCCTTTGAAACTGTTCGTCAATCGGCGCAAAAAATAGTGTCTTGCGGAAACAGGGTGCCCGGAAGTCTTCTGAACGAAGCCATGATGCAGACGGATGGCGCGTTTGTTGTTTTTCTCAGTTCGGAGTGTATTCCCCGCGATGAAACCTGGCTTGGCAGGCTGCTTGCAGGGTTTTCAAGCGATCGTGTCACGGCAGTTTTTAGCCGTCAGCAGGCGCGTCCGGAGCACTGCTTGTTTCATATGCGGGATATGGAAGAAAGCTATGGCGAGGGGCATCGCCCCAGGTGGCGGCGGCATTTTTTTTCTTTGGCGGCAGCGGCTTTGCGGCGTGAACTCTGGGCGAAGATGCCGTTTGACGAAAAACTAGAGTGTGGAGCGGGTCTGGAGTGGACCTGGCGTGCGCGCCAGAAAGGCTATACGGTACGGTATGTGCCTGAATCTGCAGTTTTGCATGCGCTTGATTATACGCCGGGTGAGCTTTACCGCGAGTATTACGATTTGGGGAAAGCCGAGGCGATGTCTTTGCCGTGGTCGCGGTGGGAGCGCTCACTGCTTTGCTACACGCTGGCTCCCTTTGCGCAACGCGTGATGGACGATTGGAAGTACTGCATTCCACGGTTCGCTCTGAAAACAATGTTTTACGCGCCGCTGATTCGCTTCAACCAGTTCGTGGGGCGGCGGCGCGGTTTTCTGGACGGATTGAAAAGCAGGCTGCACCGGCAAGGAAGTGAAAAATGAAAATGAGGAAGGGTGTCGAAAGCAGTATCGTCACACAGGGGCTGCCCGGAGAGGTTCTCTCGTGAAATATCTCATTTTTTTTCTATGCGCTCTTATCGGCATTCCTTTGATGATTATGGGAGCCTACTCTCAGACAAAAATTCGCAATATCCTTTATTTCCTTCTGGTTTTTTCAACCATGCTTGGAGACAAGGCCAATATTTTTTTTATGTCGATGGAACATTACCGCGGTCCAGACAGAGGTTTTGAGGTGACCTTGACGGATTTGATCGGGATAGCGCTTTTTGTGACGCTGGTGACCAAATATTCAACCCGGGTGAAATGGATTCCATTCAATACCGCAATGATGCTGGTTCTTTTTGGCTGGTGTACGCTGTCTTCATGGGGAGCGCCGGAACCTTTATTTGCATTGTTCACACTTGTGAAACTGGTCAAGTGTTTTATGCTCTATTTTGTTGCCGTCAATTTTATCCGTATGGGCGTCTCGCGGGATGCGGTGTTCTGGAGTTTTTGTTCGATCGGGATCATTATCCTTTTGTTGATGGTCAAACAGAGGTATCACGATGGTATTTACAGACCCTACGGGCCGTTTGACCACTCCAATACGAACCCGGCTTTTCTGAGCATGATGATGCCCCCACTTTTTATCTACGGTATTTGTGACAGACGCCATTCTTTTAAAGTGGCTGCGTTACTGGTGTTTGGTTCTCTGGCGATGGTTGTTGTGACTGTTTTTACTCTTTCGCGCCTTGGCATAGCGCTGGCGGTTCTCGGGCTTGCGGTGGCATTTTGGATTGCTGTCTTTCGTGCCCGATCCGTGCGGCTTGGTTTTTTTGGGGTGCTGATGTTTCTGGGCGGGGTTGGAGGAGCTCTCAAGGTGGCGGACAGTATCCGGGAACGTTCTCATGACGTCAACAGCGAAAAGGCGCGCGACGAATTCAAAACCGTTGCCAAAATGATGACGGAAGATAACGCTCTTGGAATCGGGCTTAACAATTTTTCATTCGTAATGACGACAACTCCCCGATATCGCAAACGGCTTAAAGTGATGAAGACCGAAACACAGGCCGGTGTGGTGCACCACATTTACTGGCTGACGTCCGCAGAGATGGGGCGGCCCGGCCTTTTTATTTTTGTGACGATGATCAGCGTTTTTCTCTGGCACTTTTGGGTTTGTTTTTTTAAGTATAAATCTTTAGACGGTCTTTTGACGGGGGGATTCGCGATCGGATTCATCATCTTGCATCTGACTGGTTTTTTTGAGTGGGTTTTGCGCATCACGCCGGTCACTTATATGTTTGTGATTACGTCCGGATTGGCCGTGGCTCTTGCGGAAAAGGCACGCGAAGATTTTCGTCTGAGGCGGCATGCCACGATTCGCACGGTGCCGATGGGGGCCCCAGTGGCAGCGGCGGCTTAAGAAAAGGGAGATTCCTGGGAAATGGCTGAACAATGAACATGACCAATCTACAACCGACGGGGATAATCGGCGGCGATGAAAAACTGCCGTTCGAGCCAAAGACACTGCTCATTGGGTTTTGGCTTCGTTCCTGGATTTTTCTCGTTTTTGCCGTCGTGGCCACTTTGCTGGCGGTGCCGATTGCCAAAAAAATGGGCAGCAAGACCTTTGTGGCCGAGACGGTCATGCTTTACAAACCTTCCGCGATGGGTGTCGAAAGCGAAAAAAACGAAGCCCTACCCGTCGATACGCTGATGCATATGGTGAAGGTGAGAAAAAATCTTGAAGAGGTTCAGCGCCGGCTCAATCTCGTGGCCAATACCTCGGTGGTGGGGTATGCCTGCGATGTGAATGTGCAAGAAATGACGACGCTGATGCTGATTCAGTGCTACTGGGATGACAATGCGACGGCGGCGGCCTTGGCGAATACGCTGCGCGACGTGTTTCTTGAGAATATTACGATGGTCCATCTTTCAACGATCGACAAAATTTATGATGAAACAGTGCGTACCCGCGAGACTTTACATTCTCAAAGTGAAGAAGTGAAACGGATGATCCATGAGTTGAAGAAAGGCGGCGATGAGGATACCCAGACCTTAGGGCAGAAAAGCCTTAAAGACAGCTCTGCGCAAAAAAAACTAGAAGCCATGCAGCGTAAAGTACAGCAGGACGAAAAATCCCGCAGTGATATGTCCGCACTTTCCGAGGCGCAGCTGGCGTATGAAAATGCGCGAAAACTGCAGCAGTTTGGGGCGATTTCAGAAACGGAGGTGAAACGGATCAAACGGATGTATGACAAACAAAAAGACATTGTTGGCCAATCTCAGAAGCTTAAAAAACTTCAAAATTCTATTTCAAGTGGTTCGGGAATGGGCGCAGACGACGAAAGTGACAAAATGCTTTTGACGCGGCTGGAAGATATGAAAAAGAAAAGCATCGATTTGCAGCTGCAGGAGGTTGCGCTGGATGAAAAGATTCATTACCTCTCAAATTTGCACAAAGAAATTTTAGAGGGCCGCTTTTCTTCCGCGAAGGGCCAAAAAGACTTCACGGTTATTTCTGAAGCTCAAGTGCCGGTGTCTCCAACTCATTCTACGACAAAAATGATTTTTATGGCCGTGACTGCGGTAGGATCGATGGCGGGACTTTTCCTGGCGATCCTCCTGACGGTCTTTGACATCCGTGTCAAATCCAGCGCCGAGCTGGTGCACAAATTTAGTATGCCCGTCCTTGGTGTTTTGCCCAAAGCTCCCTCGCGGCAGAAGATCAAACCCGCCGAAGAAGGCAGCCCGATGCTGGAAGCCTTTAAAATTACGGCGCGCAAAATCCGAAGTATGGTCCCGGGGAGAGGGGCGCGCGTTCTTATTGTCAGTACCCGTCCCGGAGAAGGCAAAACCATGGTTGCGACAAATCTTGCGGCGTGCCTTGGGCGACAGGATGAGCGGGTTCTTCTGGTGGATGCCAACATTCGTTATCCAGGAGGGCCCGAAGCGGCGGGGGATCTTCTGCTATCTGAACAGGGGCCCGTCAAGGGGCTGGGAGAATATTTATCGTTTGAGGCTGATACCGTCGATGAAATTATCTGGCCGACGCGGCTTCCCGGGGTGGAATGCGTTCCTAGGGTTGGCAAGGCGGTTATGGCCGACCTGTTGGGTTCTCACCGGATGCGTGACTTCATGGAAGAGTGTTCGAACCGCTACGGCATCGTGCTGGTAGATTCGCCGCCCCTGCAGTCGTTCGTGGATGGAGAACTTTTGGCCCAATGGGCGGATGCCATCATTTATGTGGTGCAGGGCCAAACAGTGAAAACTTCGCAGATTTCACGGGTTCTTGAACGTCTGAAAAGTTCGAAGGCTCTCATGCTTGGATTTATCATGAACCGTGTTGATAAATTTTTCTTGGAAGTGCAGTAGCCGCATGAAAATTATTCATGTGCCGAGGCGGTTTGTTGAAAGCGAATGGGGCGGAACCGAAACGGTGGTGCTCGAGACGGCCAGAAGTTTGATTCGTCTCGGACATGACAGCGGAATTTATACCACTCAGGCCTTGTCGCGTCAACCGGTCGATCAAGTGGGCGGTGTGGCGGTGAGGCGTTTCAGGCACTTTTACCCGTACCTGGGGCTTAGCGCGGCGGCTTGTCGCAGTCTGGATCAAAAGGGCGGCAATCTTTTTTCGTTCGGATTGATGCGGGCATTACTCAAACTGCCGGGTCTTGATTTGATCCACGCGCATACAGGGAAACGGCTCGGAGGGATTGTGCGATTCGTGGCGCGTCAGAGAAAAATTCCTTACGTGGTTTCCCTTCATGGAGGGATCTTCGATGTCCCGGCCGCAGAAGTTCAAAGCTGGACGGCGCCTTCGCGGGGCTCGTGGGAGTGGGGGCGTGCGCTGGGGTGGTGGGTGGGCGCACGGCGCGTGCTCGAAGATGCCAGTGCGATTATCTGTGTCGGGGCGGCCGAGCAGCGCCAGGTTTCCGCAAAATTTCACGGGAAAAAAGTCGTTTATCTGCCCAACGGAGTGCATACGCAAAAATTTGCCAGAGGGGATGGGCGTGGATTTCGCGCGCGCTTTCAGATTCCCGAGAGCGCTTATCTTTTGCTCACTGTCGGACGGATTGATCCGCAAAAGAATCAACGCTGGCTCGTAGAACAGTTTCAGGAAATTCTGAAAGTTGAGCCGCGCGCTTACCTGCTGATCATCGGGTCTGTGACCCATGACGTCTATTACAAAGAACTGTTGAGTTTTATCCAACAGGCTTCATGGAACGAGCGCATACGCGTGATTCCGGGCTTAGGGGGGCAGTCGACGGAACTCGTCGATGCCTACCGGGCGGCGGATCTTTTTGTACTGCCCTCTATTCATGAACCTTTTGGGATTGTGATTCTTGAAGCCTGGGCTGCTGGCAAGCCGGTTCTGGCCAGCCGGGTCGGAGGGATTCCCGGTTTTCTAGAAGATCAAAAGGACGGCTTGCTTTTTGATCCGGGCAGCAGCACAAGTTTTATGCAGGCGTTTCTAAGATTACAGCGCGAGGTGGGTCTGGCCGCCCTGTTGGCTGAAAAGGGGCATCAGAAAGCGGTGGACGATTACAGTTGGGATGCGGTGACACAGCGGCTAGTCAGGCTTTATGAAGAAGTGCGCAGTGACGCACACAAAAATCCGGGCAAATTTTCCGGAAAAGGCAGATTTTATGAATAAAGGAACCGATTCACCTGGAAAATGGAAAATGATTTTGTCTCCTGGCTTTGCATGGTCGTGGATTTGTGCTGCGCGACAATCTCGTATGCTTCAGCTCGACACACTGCGCGGAATTGCCATTTTTCTGGTGCTGGGAAGGCATTTTGTGGTGCAGCCCGAGCGGGCCGGCCGGCTTGCGCCATTGGCAGAAGTGTGGGCGCGAATGGGCTGGACGGGGGTCGATCTTTTCTTTGTTTTGAGTGGTTTTTTAATCGGAGGGCTTCTTTTTGGCGAGTGGCGCCGGCACGGTTCGATTTCAGTTCGACGATTTTTGATCCGGCGCGGTTTTAAAATTTGGCCGGCTTACTTGGTCTATATTCTGTTTCTGACGGTCGGTTTTTTGGTGACTGGGCATGGCGGAACGCTCACAGAAACGCTCAGGCCGCTTTTCCCAAATTATTTCCACCTGCAAAATTATCTTGGAACCCCGCGTGTTCACACCTGGAGTTTGGCGGTGGAGGAGCACTTTTATTTGGCGCTTCCGCTTTTGCTGTGGGGAATACTTCAACTCGAAAAGAAAGGGTGGGATATTGCCAAGAGGCTGCCTTGGATTTTTGGAGCACTGATGCTTGCAGAGTTGTGGAGCCGCTATCAGCTCAATAGCGGAAGGAGTCTTGCCGAATTCGAACATAATTATTATCAGACGCATCTGCGCACAGAGGGGATGCTTCTTGGCGTTTTGCTGGCGTATTACTATCATTTCAAACCAAAAAGTCTTGAGTGGAGCCGCCGCCATGCGGGGCTTGTCGCGGCACTGGGACTTTTGCTCATTAGCCCGATGATTTGGACGAGTCCGGATCAAAGCCGCTGGACGGCCAGTTTGGGATTAAGCGCTCTCTATGCCGGGTACGCGCTCATCGTGCTGGCCTTTGTGCACACCACAGATCGGAGCTGTTTTTTTGGGCGGCTTGTGTTTTGTGCGCCAAGCCGACTGTTGGGGTTTGTAGGTTTTTACAGCTATTCCATTTATCTCTGGCATGTGGATATGGCACAGACCCCTTTGAAAAAAATAGTGGCAGCCAATCTTTTCCCAGGCCTGCCGCCTGAGGGGCGCTGGCTCGTCGCTGTGATTTTGTACGCAGGCCTGGCGGTGTTTGCGGGGATCTTTTTCAGCAGTTTGATTGAAAATCCATGCCTTGCTTTACGCGATCGATTTTTTCCATCTAACGGCAAAGCGATGGACCGCGTTCGATCGGAGGGCCATGATTTGGCTGGAAGGCGAGTTTTATGAAGATCGGCATTAGTACATTGGGTGCGGACGGCGGCAAATCAGGGATCGGTGAGTACGTCATCAATCTGCTCAAAGAGTTTGATGAAATGCCTCAGGCGCATGAGTTTGAGTGTCTTGTGGCAGAGCAGGAGTCGGATATTTTTATTCCACGCGCCGGGGGGCGTATTCAACCGGTCAAGCTGAATCCAAAACTGGTAAAGCCGGGGCCTAGTTTTATTTGGCACCAAAGGGGGCTTCCGGATCTCTGCCGCCGGCGCGGCTACGATGTTTTGCTTCTGACAGCAGGGAACAGGCGCTTGCCGTTCTCACTGCCTTGTGCCAAGGTAGGGGCAGTGCACGATCTTTCAAGTCTGCACGTGGCCAATAAATATGGCTGGATACGGGGGATGTATAGCCGGCATCTTTTACCAATGTTGATTCGTCAGCTTGATGAAGTGATCACGATCAGTGAATCCAGCAAAAGGGACATTTTTGAATTTGCGCGTGTGCCCGAGAAAAAGATTACGGTGGTTCCCCTCGCCATGTCGCCGCATTTTAAACCCTGCAGTGGCGCGCAAGCGCAGCAGGAGGTGCGTGAAAAGTACGGCCTTAGGAAACCTTATATTTTTTACGTGGCGCGCATCGAACATCCCGGCAAAAATCATGTGGGGCTGATTCAAGCTTTTACCCGATTGAAAAAGGAATTTCAAATTCCTCATCAACTGGTGCTGGGGGGCAGTGACTGGACCCGGGCGGAGAGGGTGCACCAGGCCGCGGGTGAGTCGCTAGCCTCCGGGGATATTCTTTTTACTGGGTTTGTTCCGAATGCAGACCTTCCGATGCTTTATGCGGCGGCAGATTTGTTTGTGTTCCCATCCCTTTACGAAGGTTTTGGTATTCCAATTCTCGAAGCGATGGCGAGCGGTATTCCGGTGGTTTGTTCCAACACGTCGTCGATGCCGGAAGTGGCTGGGGACGCAGCACTTTTTTTTGCCCCTCAAAATGCCGATGAGATGGTGTTAGCGATGCTTCGTGTCATCCGGGATCCCGATTTTAAAAAAGAAATGGTTCGAAAGGGGTTGGATTGGGCGCGCCAGTTTAGTTGGAAAAAAACGGCCGAGCAGACGCTGCAGGTTTTGGTCCGAGCGGCCAAAGCAGTGAGATCATGACGGCCTTTCAAGTGCATCTGATTGGCATTGCCGGTCCCTCGGGGGCTGGAAAATCGACGCTTGCCGTCAAGTTAGCCGGGCTTTTGCAGATGGATTCGGCGGCGGTTGTTTCGCTGGACTGGTACTATCGCGATCTTTCCGCTCTGCCAGCTTACGAAAGAGACCGCACTAATTTTGATGCGCCACTGGCGCTCGATTGGCCGTTGATCGAAGAGCAGTTGGGGTGTTTAGCTCAGGGAGGGTCTGTGCAAAGACCGGTCTACGATTTTAAAACCCACACACGGTCTACGGAAACAGTTTTTCTTGAACCGAAGCCGATCATGATTGTCGAAGGACTGCTTGTTCTTTTTACGCCAAAAATTCGCTCGATTTTAAGCACGCGTCTTTTTTTACAGCTTTCGGACAACCTTTGTCTCGAGCGGCGCACTGCACGGGATGTTCGGGAGCGCGGCCGCAGTGTAGAATCTGTGAAGAAGCAGTATGCAAATACCGTACGTCCCATGGGCGAACGTTACGTGATGCCGTCGCGCCGGTACGCCGATTGGATCGGTGATAGTCTTACGGACCCAGGGCTGCTTGCGGCACAGGCGGCGGCCGTTATTCAAAAAAGGATGGGAAAAAATGGCACTCTTGCGTCAAAAGACTGAAGCGGATCCCAGCGAGCCCCGTATTGTTTTGATCGAAGAACTTTATCGGCGTTATGGAACCGATCTGGGGCCGGCGGCGGTTTCGCTTAAAAACAGAGCACGGTATTTGCGTAAGAAATACGCGTGGATTCTCATTGTAGGCGGCGCTCAGTTTTTGAAACGACTCTTAGATTTTTGTGCAGGGGCCGGGGCACTGGTGGTGCTCTCACCGCTGTTTGCAGTGGTGGCCCTTTCCATCAAGGCCACCGATGGCGGATCTGTTCTGTTTTGGCAAAAGCGTGTCGGGCAGTACGGACGTGAATTTCGTTTTCCAAAGTTTCGCTCCATGGTTGTCAATGCGGAAGCTCTAAAAAAAGAGCTGATGAAACTGAATCAACACAAAGAAGGTGTGACCTTTAAAATGAAAAGCGATCCGCGCATCACCTGGATCGGGAAGATTATTCGACGACTCAGCATCGATGAAATGCCGCAGCTTTGGTGTGTGTTGATAGGGGATATGTCGCTCGTGGGGCCTCGTCCGCCGGTTCCCAGTGAAATTGTGCAGTACACTTTGGCGCAGCGGCGCCGGCTTGATGTGGTGCCCGGCCTCACCTGTATCTGGCAGGTGAGCGGCCGCTCCGATATTCCTTTCCCGCGGCAGGCGGAGCTCGACGTGCAATACATTGAAAGCCAGAGCCTTTGGCTCGATATTCGGCTTCTTTTAAAAACCATTCCGGCAGTTTTGAGCGGCCGGGGAGCTTACTAATTGTGGAACGAGATAAGCTGCGTGAGGCGCTTTACCACCGGTTCTCAGACAGAGGTATTTTCTTTTTAAGACTACGCCGGCTTCTTTACGGGCTGTTGTGGTTTTCTGTGATCCGTACGGTGACTCTCGCCAAGCGGCTTTTGGATTTTACGCTGGCTTTGGCCGTGCTGGTTCTATGGGCGCCTGTGACTGTCTTTTGTTTGTGCTGTTTTGTGTTCTACCCGCCTGCCATTGAGCGCACCCTGCGGCTTGGTAAATGGGGGCGCGAGTTTCATGAGTTTTCATTGAGGCTTCCAGCCCACGGTTTTTGGTCGCACCTGCGCAAATTGGGGTTGGGCTATTTCCCCGTATTTTTTAACATTCTGAGCGGCGAGATGTCGTGCGTGGGCCCCCGTCCCGTGTCGCCGTCAGAAATGAGTTTGCGTGAAGCTCAGGTGCGCAAACGGTGCAGTTTGCCGCCGGGACTTGTTTGCCTTTGGTGGATTCGGCGGCGGGCAAACATCGACTACGGGGCCGAAGTGGAGGCGGACGCCGAATATGTGGAGCAGCGGAGTATGCGCGGGGATTTCGGCATTCTCCTGAGAGCCGTGCCCGCCATTTTATATGGGGAGGGTGTCGAAGAAACGTCCAACAGGATCCGAATGCTCGAAATTCCGATCAATAATTTGACCATGGGAGAAGTTTTGGAAGTGCTTCTGCAAAGCATGCGGGGGAAGACGGCGCAACAGATTTGCTTTATCAATGCCGATTGTATGAACATCGCTTGCAGGGATGAGGCCTACTTCGGGATGCTCAAAATGGCAGATTATGTTTTTGCGGACGGCATTGGCCTCAAGCTGGCAGGCAAACTGTTGAACAGGCCGGTGCGTCAAAACATTAACGGCACAGATCTCTTTCCCCGGCTTTTGTCGAGGATGGAGGCGGAGAAGAAAAGCGTTTATTTTTTGGGGGCTCGCCCCGAGGTGGTTGAGGGAGTGGCGAGCTGGGTGCGTGGGCATTATCCGCAGTTAAAGATAGCGGGTTTCCGCTCCGGATATTTTAAGCCGGAAGAGGAAGATTCGGTTGTAAACGAGGTGGCCGCTTCAGGCGCAAACTTGTTGATGGTGGCTCTGGGGGCTCCGCGGCAGGATTTATGGATTGCCAGGCACAAGGCGAGGCTTGGCGCCGGCGCGGCGGTGGGAGTGGGGGGGCTCTTTGATTTTTATTCGGGACGTATTCCGCGAGCTCCGCAGTGGCTTCGCGAAATGGGAATGGAGTGGACTTACCGGTTAGTTCAAGAACCCGGACGGATGTGGAAAAGATATTTGATTGGCAACGGACTTTTTTTAGGGCGTATCTTGGCTGAAAAATGGCTGGGTTGGAGACCGTTCGGACGCAGGGCTCAACGGAAAGCAGAGGAGTCTTCGCACGCATGCAAGCTGTAATCATTGTTCACCGTGAAATCACGGATATTGAAATGCTTGATGAACGCTACCATTCGGCGCTGTTGCCGCTGATGGACAGGCCGTTTATTCAGCATGTCGTTGAAGCGCTCGTCGATCGCGGGGTAACGGTCATTCATTTTGTCCTCAGTGATTTTCCTGAAAAATTTGAAACTTTTCTGGGAGACG
>CAYMUZ010000012.1:0-3261 GCA_964393875.1 uncultured bacterium
ATCCGTTGCAAGATCATTGGGTGTGGCCAGGATCTGCAAGATGGATGCGGGTACCCGCTGCAGTGGTTTTTCAACCGGCGCGTAAATTTCGTCGAGGGTCAGGGTTTCACTCATAAAGAGAGATGATTATAGCAGGCACACCGCCATTTTGTCATCTAGCCCCCCCCGAATCTTTAGGCGCGGCCGCCCCGCCGCCAGACTTTTCTTTACTCGCGCCGTCACTGTAGCTTTTAGATCGATAGTCGGTCTGATAAAAACCAGTCCCCTTGAACAAAATACCCCCGCCGCGGCCAATCACACGCTTGAGAGATGACTTCCCGCACTTGGGGCATTTTTTAAGCACCTTGGCGGTGATGGGCTGAAAAGTTTCCATCTCATGCTTGCACGCAGAGCAAGCGTAATCGTAGGTTGGCATAGAACTCCTTTAGAATCTATTGTACTAAAATTTTTCGCGGCATCAAGCTTCCATGGCGTTTATTAAAGATGGCGAGGATTGAGGCTCCAGCTGATTGCCCACCCCCCCTCATAAGCTTCTAGATGGGTGACGCACGCCGTCCCAAAATCAGAAGCTCTTGTCCTATCAGCCAATAGCCGCCCCATGAGCTTTGGCAAAAACGGCAAGTGGCTCACCATCATCAGGGAACCCCCGATCTTATTGGCCAGCGCCTCTAGCCTCAAATAAATCAATTCTGGCGAGCTTTCGGGTTCAATCTCAGGAACGCTATCAAACTGCTCGACACCCAATGTTTTTGCCACAATCCCGGCAGTCTCAACCGCACGCTCTTTGGGGCTGTGCCAGATACGCTCAGGCCTCACGCCCTTCTGCTTCAAAGCGGCAGCAATCTTGCTCACATCCGCTCGGCCCTTGGGACTCAGTCTCCTCGCGGAATCCATTGCCGAATGCAGGGCATCCCCGTGCCTCATTAGATAAAGTTGCATGTCATTTCTTTCCTAAAGTTAAAGCAAGGCCGCTTCACGAAAACTGAAGTAGCGGTTGTCGCCAATAATCAGATGATCCAACACACGGATTGAAACGGTCTCGCACGCCGCAACAATTTTCTCAGTAATGCGCCGGTCTTCCTGACTGGGCTCAATCCGTCCCGACGGGTGATTATGCACCAGGATGACGGCGGATGCAAAGCGTTCGAGCGCCGCCTTGACGACCTCGCGCGGATGCACTGCCGTTTCATCCACGGTTCCGTGAAAGAGATCGATCGCGCCGGTCAACCGATTGGCTTTGTTCAAAAAAATCACTTTGAAGATCTCTATTTTCCGGTCACGCAGCGTGGCATACAGATAATCCATCACCGTCTGCGGATCGCGCAGCACATCCTTGTTCAACGCCTGCTGAAATAACACGCGCCGCGAAAGTTCGGCCGCTGCCAATATCGCTGCCGCTTTGGCTTTACCCAAGCCGCTTACTTTGCAAAGATCCGCGGCGCCGGCCGATAGAAGAGCGCGCAAATCCCCAAACTGCCGCAGTAAGTCACGCGCAAGACTGACGGCGTCGCGGCCACGCGTACCATTCCCAAGTAAAATGGCCACCAGTTCTGCTTCAGAAAGACCTGCGGCCCCGCGTTCAAGCAAGCGCTCGCGCGGGCGTTCGCTCTCCGGCCAAAAACGGATACTTTGAAAATCGGTGTTTGTGTTCGTTGTCATTGGGTTCCCCTTTTGTTGTGAAAGAGTCCTCTAAAAATGGACCCGTGAGCGGGAAAACCGATTGACCGAAAGGCCGATTAGCGGAGTTGTCGAAGAAAACCCCAACGATTTACTGCGAGCGTTTCTTTTTGAGAAAAGACCGGAACCCAAAAATATTGTAACAGAGCCCGTTTACTTACGTTTAAATTGTCTCTCTAAATCCGAAAAAGATGTTTTGAAAAAAGTGGGCCTTCCATGCGGACAATGGAAGGGGTTAGCACAGGCCGCCAATCGCTGAAATAAAACAGTTTGTTCCACAATCGTCATCGGATCGTGCGCTTTGACCGAGCAGCGTTTACAGGCAATCAATGCGGCCGCATCTTCTTCGCAGTGCTCAAGCGACGCAGAGATACGGCCCTCTTCCTTTTCTTCTAAAAATTGCTTCAACGCCTGAGCGGGGTCGATCTCTTTCAAAACGGCCGGATAGGCCCGCAATACCAGCGTTGTTTCGCCAAATTCTTCGACTTCAAAACCCAGCTTCTCCAAGACCGGCCGCGCTTCGCGGAAGATCTCCATCTGACGGGGCTCCAGCTCAAGGGTCCTATCCAGCAAAAGCCCCTGTTTTCTTGGCTGGCCGCAGCGGATATCCGCAATGAGCGCTTCGAACATGACGCGCTCATGAGCCGCATGCTGATCCATCACCACAAACCCCTCTTCGGTTTCTGCGAGAATAAAGGTGTGATGAATCTGTCCAAGTACTTTAGTCACGTGAAGCTCCCCGCGAACGGAAATAGGCTCGTCTGCCAGAGTAGAGGCCGCGGGAATAAAAGTGCTGGGCTCGGGCTCTTTCATTTGTGAAGCAATCGCGGTCCATTCGGACGGCAAACCCTGATACTCGGCCGGTCGGTTGATCGTGTTTTGATCCAGAAAGGGCTGCCACTGTTTCGACGGCACTCCGGGCGCTGGCGACTTGATACGCAAATCGGGTGCGAGATCTCCAGAACGCTCCAACGCCTCGGCCACGCACCGCTTTAAAAAAGACCGTACTTCACGCTCTCCCGAAATGCGCACCTCTTGCTTGGTCGGATGAACGTTGACATCCACCTGCGCTGGATCAATCTCAAAAGAAACGACCGCCATGGGATACTGCCCATGCATCAATAAGCCGTGGTAGCCATCCTGCAGGGCATAACTAAGGTTGGACGATTTAACTACACGGCCGTTCACCAGAAAAACCTGGCCGGTTCGGTTGGCGCGAGCCACAAAAGGTTTTCCGATCAACCCCGAGACTTTCACCGGCCCGCCCTCGCCGGTGAGAGGGACAAAATGCTTGACGTGTTCAGCGCTAAAAACAGCGGCCGCCCGGCCCATGAGATCGGCGGCGGGCGACAATTCAAGCAAAGTGCGGCTGCTCGATTTCAAGGTCATTGCCACACCCGGTACAGCGAGGGCAATATCACTGACAGCGGCCGTAATGTGCGCCATCTCGGTGGTATCGGTACGTAAAAATTTACGCCGGGCCGGTGTATTAAAAAAAAGATCACGGATCTCAATAATGGTGCCTTCCCGACAGGGCGTCTCACGAACGGCGCTCAAACGCCCTCCCTCAATTGTGACTTCCGT
>CAYMUZ010000013.1:0-6673 GCA_964393875.1 uncultured bacterium
CGCGCGATGCGATTGAGGCCGAATGGGATCACGGGGTCAATTTTTACGATACGTCAGATACCTATGGGCATGGTCACAGCGAAGAATTGCTGGCAGCTTTTTTAAAGGGACGGCCGCGCGATGGGTTTGTGCTTGCCAGCAAATGCGGCTGGGATTTTTATTACGAGGGTGGCAGCCGTAAAAATTTTGACCCGGCCTATCTGCGGTTTGCCTGTGAGCAATCCCTCAAACGGTTTGGTTTTGATTGCATCGATCTTTATCAATTGCACAATCCGTCTCTCGAATTGATTGAGCGCGGTGATGCCCTTGCGGAATTGGCTAAGCTGAAAGCGGAAGGCAAGATCCGATTTATAGGAATTTCAGTGCACAAAGAGGCCGAGGCGCTGAGCGCCATCACCGATGGCCGTGCGGATACCCTACAAGTGCTTTTTAATTTGATCGATCAGCGCATGGCGGTAAAGGTGTTTGCCGCGGCTGAGGCAAAAAACATCGGTGTGATTGTGCGCGAGCCCCTGGCCTGTGGTGTTTTGTCGGGCAAATATACGGTGGATCACGAGTTTGGAAAAGAAGACCACCGCCGACGCTGGCAGCGTGAGAAACGCGAACTCGATCTTCGCAAACTTGAACGGATAAAGCCCATCGTCAGTTCTGCGCGGCTTTCGCTGGTGCGGGCCGCGCTCGAATACATTCTCGATTACACACAGGTGTCTACAGTGATTCCGGGCGCCAAGCGGCGTGAGCAGGTGTTTGAAAATTTGCTTGCAACGGAAGATCCGCGCTTACGCATTCAGGAAGCGGCGCAGCTTCGAGATCTTTTTCGTAAGGAACCGTTATTTCAGCAGGGTTTGCTGGATGCCTGAGCGAGGGGCTCAGGCAGAAGGGGAAAAGACTGTGAAGAATTTCACATCAGATCAACTGAAGCGTTACAGCCGTCATTTTATTCTGCCAGAGATCGGAGAAGAAGGGCAGCGTAAGCTTCTTGACTCCAAAGTCCTTTTGATTGGAACCGGCGGCTTGGGTTCGCCGCTCGGCCTTTATTTATCGGCGGCCGGTGTGGGAACGCTTGGTCTTGTCGATTTTGACGTCGTGGATCTATCGAACCTTCAGCGCCAGATTATTCACACCAACGACGAGATCGGAAAGCCGAAGATCGATTCCGCTGAAAAACGGATCAAACAGATGAATCCAGACACCCACGTCGTAAAATATCAAACCCGGCTGACGTCACAGAACGCACTCGACATCATGAGAGATTACGATGTGATTATTGACGGTACCGATAATTTTCCGACGCGCTATCTCACGAACGATGCCTGTGTGTTTTTGGGGAAGCCTAATATTTACGGATCCATTTACCGGTTCGATGGTTTGGCGACGGTTTTTTCCGCGAAGGAAGGGCCGTGTTACCGCTGTCTTTATCCTGAACCGCCGCCGCCCGGCATGGTGCCGAGCTGCGCCGAGGGGGGCGTGCTTGGCATTCTTCCGGGTGTGATCGGACTCATCCAGGCGACGGAAGCGATCAAACTCATTGTGGGGATTGGGCGCACTTTGGTGGGGCGCCTGATGGTTTATGATGCGCTGCAGATGACGTTTCGGGAACTCAAACTGAAGAAAGATCCTGAATGCCCCGTGTGCGGGCCAAATCCCACCGTGACGCAGTTGATTGACTATGAAGCATTTTGCGGAATGAGCCGCGGCGATGAGAATGTCGATGACGTGATTGCTGAAATCACCGTCGAGGATTTAAAAACCCGGCTCGACAACAAACAAAATTTCTTTTTTCTGGATGTTCGTGAGCGTTTTGAGCATGAGATCGCTCACATTGAAGGGGCTCAGTTGATTCCTCTGGCTCAATTGCCCGCGCGTCTTTCTGAGATCGAAAAATTTCGCGATAAAGAAGTGGTGGCGCATTGCCATCACGGCGGGCGCAGCCGCAAGGCGCTTGAGTTTCTCAAATCTAAAGGGTTTAAGAACCTTAAAAATGTTGCGGGCGGTATCGATCATTGGTCCTTGAGGATCGATGCCTCGGTCGCGCGCTATTAAAAAATCGCACAAATTGCTTTGGGGCCGCCGGAATGACACAGCGAACAGCGAGCCCCTTGATCACGCCTCACAGCCGGGTTCATCCCGCGCGAACAGATTTTTTCTGGCCCGTGTGCATTTTTATAACACCTTTGAAGAGATCGATGCTTTTGTCTATCAAGCGAAAAAGAAACGGGGCAGCCCTCGCTCACGCGCATGATTTTTTTTGGACCCTTTAAAATTATCCGTAAACGTTTGTTGGCGCTGCTGTTGTGTGCGGTGATTTTCCTGGCGCTGGATCGTCTGCCAGAAACGATTCGGACTCACATTGAACAGACGCTCACGGCTTTATTTGGTATGCCCGTTACGGTACAGCGCGTTCTTTTCCACTGGCAAAACGGGGAGATCGAACTGCTGGGTGTGAAGTTTATGAATCAGCCGCAATATACGATGCGCCCCCATCTTTACATTGACAGTTTAAGAGCGAAGCCCGATTGGCTAGCATTGGGACACAAGTATATTCATATTCGCGAAATGCGTCTGCGCCGGCCTTTCTATCTGATCGAACGCCGTGTGGGCGAAGGCGACGACGCCCTTAACAACGTTGTCGATTGGTATCATCACATCAGAACGATTGCTGAGAGCGGGCCGGAGGAGCCGAAAATTCACACCCGGTATCGCTGGCATCTTAAAATCGATCGGATCGATATCGAGGGGTGTACCTTTATTTTTGATCAATTTGATCACGGAAAGCTTGAAAAAAAATATATGTTTCGCGAGCTTGACGGTTACCTGCTCGGATTGCGGTGGCCTGACCGGCATCCGGAGCAACTGGACCAGACCGCCTTTTTGAGGGGTACGTTCGGTGAAAAAGAGCCGGCTCCCGTGGTGGTCGAAGGACGGGCGAGTTTTGCGACTTATTACGTCAGTTTTGATTTGAAGGGCAGAGTGCGCGGGGGTTCTGTGCTTGATTACGAACAGTTCTGGCGCAACTCGCCGATCGAAATGAAAGAAGGACTATTCGATTTGAATACACGCATCATTTGTGCGCGGCGTAATCTGACGTCTCAAAATCAGCTTTGGCTGCATCACCTTAAAATGGCTTCGCGGTTTTCGCTGAGCGGAACTGTTTTTGGAGTGCCTGTCAAAACGTGGATGCATTTTATGGAAAATGAAAAAAAACTTCAGCTGAATGTTCCCTTGCGGGGAGAAGTCGCGAGCCCCGATCTTCGATCTGGGGAGGCTCTGCGGCGAGCTTTTGAAACGTCGCTTCGTGTGAGAACGCAAAAGGGACTGAAGTTGGCGACACACGGGGCGCTGGAGCTGGCCTCGCAGACCGGCTCTTTAGTGACAGAGACTCCGGGGAAGGTCGTGGGGGGGCTTGGGAAGCTTGTGGGGCTCGTTCCCAAGATGGATTGGCCCCGGGGCCCGGCCCTGACAGGGGTGAAAGACAATGAAGAGTCGCTGCTCGAAAAGAAATCAAAACAACCGGATGCGCCATCGGAAGAATCCTAGGCGTGTCCCAGAGGGGGGCGGTGATGAGTGTCAAAAAAGCGGGCTTTGTCGGTATTTTTGGACAGCCCAATGTCGGGAAATCGACGCTGCTGAATGAGTTGGTCGGAGAAAAACTTGCGGGTATTTCGCCAAAGCCACAGACAACGCGCGGGGTGGTGCGTGGCATTCTTTCCCAACGTGAGGGGCAGATCATTTTTCTGGACACACCTGGTATTCATCAACCCCAGGATGATCTCGGCCGGTGGATGATGCACGAGATTGATAAGTCGCTAAAGGGGCTTGATCTCGTCTACCAAATGGTGATGCCAAAACGCGTGGCTGAGGCCGACATGAAAATTCTTGAGAGATTAAAGCTGGCCAAAGTGCCCGTAATTTTACTGATCAGTCAAGTTGACCGTTTTCCAAAAGAAAATATCCTGACGGTCCTGGAACATTATGGGAAACAGAATTTTTACAAAGAGATGATTCCTATTTCTGCGCAAAAACATATTCAACTCGATGTGCTCATCAAAAAGACATTTGACTTTCTGCCGGCAGGGGCGCCCCTTTTCCCCGAAGACATTGTTTCAGATCAACAAGAACGTTTATTTGTGGAAGAGATCATCCGCGAAAAAATTTTTCGCCGCATGATGCAGGAACTGCCTTATTCAGCGGCGGTGGTGATTGAGAGTTTTAAAGAGCGGCGGCCCGGGCTGATTGATATTCAAGCGACGATTGTGGTCGAAAAAGAATCGCAGAAGAAAATGATGATTGGCAGTGGAGGGTTGAATTTGAAAGAACTGGGGCAGGTGGCGCGAATCGATATTGAAAAGTTTCTGGATTCTAAAGTTTTTTTGCAGCTATGGGTCAAGACACTTCCGAATTGGAAAAAAGACGCAAATGCTTTGAAGCGTCTGGGTTACGTGTGACGTCTAGCTTCCTCATGTGTCCGCCCAAGTATTTTGAAGGGGTCTACGAAATTAATCCGTGGACGAATCTCGAGCGCCAAGCCGATCAGGTGAACGCCCAAAAGCAGTGGCAGGCACTGCACGATTGGCTTGTGCACACCGCGGGTGCTGAGGTGGCGCTCATCGAACCTGCGGTGGGGTTGCCGAATATGGTTTTCACGGCGAATGGGGGACTGGTCTCCGGAAAAAATTTTATCCGGAGCCGTTTTCGCCACCGCGTGCGCCGCGGGGAAGAAGCCTACTTCGAACAATGGTTTAAGAAAAAAGGTTTTCGGATTCGAGCGGTTCCAGAGCCGCTGATTTTTGAAGGAGAAGGAGATGCTCTTTTTTTAGGCGCGGAACTCTACACGAGATTTCATTTTCGTTCTGAGATCGAGTCGCACGAGGCGGTGGCCGCGCTCTTGCGGGTGAAGTGTGAATCGCTTGAGCTGGTCGATAAGCGATTTTATCATCTCGACACCTGCTTTGCTCCGATCGATGAAAAAACGGCGCTTATTTTTCCCGAAGCCTTTGCACCTTACGCCCGGCACACGCTTTCTGAGATGATTCCCGATCCCGTGAACGTACCGGAAGCCGAGGCCCTGCGTTTTGCCTGCAATGTGGTTGTGGTAGGGCGGCAGGCGGCCATTCCCACAGGATGCCCGCTCACGGCTCAGGCTCTCCGCCATCGCGGATTAAGCGTCATCGAACTAGACTTCTCCGAATTCCTCAAGGCCGGCGGCGCCGGAAAGCGCCTGGTTCTAAAGCTATAAGCCGGTATTTTTATCGGTTTGGAGGCTTTTTAAGAGGGCTTGTTCCGCACGCGTAAAAATAGTTTTTTCCTCGTTCGTACTCCAATAATTACTCTGGTGCTGGATATACGGATTTTTGGACTTTCCGCTGAACCAGTGCAGGGGATTCCAGCGAGAGGTTTTCTGCGAGTGCACATACGGGTTGTCGCGGCTTGGGTTATAGCCGGCGTAACCCGAGTTTAGGCCGCTGATTTCTGCCGTGGCGGTGAGAATCAGGCCAAGCGCGAGAATTTTTTTTGAGGTGCCCATGGTTTTATTTCTTTGCAGAATCTGAAGCAAAGAGCGAATCGAGATTGCGCGCGGTGTAAATCCAAAGAGCCGCTCCCATGACGCAAATTCCCGCCCCGTTAAATCGGTTCCCAAACATTAAAACGAGCGGGCCAATCGCCGTGGCGAGCAATGCTGTTGTCGCCGCGGCCCAAAGCCGCAGACTGGCGCCCCACTCATTTGTGCGTATTTTGACAGAACCGGTTGCAAACTTCCCCCAAAAGCCAGGAGGGTTCACCTTATCAAAAAAAACGGATAGCTTTTCAGGGCTCACGGGAGCTGTCAATAAGGTGGCGGGAATCCAGACGAGCGCCGAGGCCAAAACCATGTAGAGCAAAGCAATCGGTGAGGTCGTGCTGATGCCCATGAGGATGAGTGCGTGCGGCCTGAGTAAAATCGCGGGTAAGCTGGCCGCCATTGCGGTGATTTCGCTCCACGGGTTGATGCGCCACCAGAACCAGCGCAGCAAATAAACCGGTCCCACCGCGGCTGTGAGATTCAGCACAAAAGTAAACACATGCCCGATGGAATTGGTGTAGAACGCAACGCCCATGGCCCCGAGCGAAAGGACAATGGCGGTGACTTTGGCAGCCAGAACATAATGGGTTTCCTTGGCATGACGGCATAAAAAACGCTGATAAAAATCATGGATAAAATAGGACGCGCCCCAGTTCAGCTGAGTGCTCATCGTCGACATGAAGGCGGCGAAGAAAGAAGCCACCATCAGGCCGCGGCAGCCTGATGGGAGAAGCGACATGGCCAGCCGCGGATAGGCGCGTTCGTGATCGGTGAGATCCGGCAGAAGGATTAGCGAGGCCAGTGCCGTCACAATCCATGGCCAGGAACGAAGTGCGTATTGAGCGATGTTAAACCAGAGTGTGGCCAGCACCGCTTGCTTTTCGTCGCGGCAGGAACTCATTCTCTGAACGATTACGCCGCCGCCGTCTGTGTTTTTCCACGCCCACCACTGAATAAGAATCAGGCCGAGAAACCAGCCGAAGGGTGAATCTAGCAAGCCCCCGGTCGCGGCATGCATGGGCGGAATAATGGCCAATTTCCCGGTGGGGCCCAATTTGTCCAGAATCGCGGCTATTCCACCCGCCGCATCCACCGCATAAAAAGCCAGCATAA
>CAYMUZ010000014.1:0-4304 GCA_964393875.1 uncultured bacterium
CCACGTCCCTGTGCTGGCTCCGAACGGAACGCCCATCAGCATTGTGAATATTCACGATGTGATGCACTTTCTTTCAAGCCGCAAGAAAAAAGATTGATTGCGCCTCGTCTTTCCAGTCCGTCATGAGACCTTCCCAAAAGCCGCCTGTTTTGGTTTGCTCAAAAAGCCTTACAAAAAAGAGGATGCGCAATCATGTGGGGAGCATGACCCGCGACGATTTTGGCCACGGATGCTCTGTTATTTTGGATTATGCGTTCTAGTCTATGCGTCAGCCGCGCATGCGGAGAGAGTGCGCTACGTGATTGACGGGGATACCGTGGTTTTGGAAAGTGGCGAGAAGGTTCGCTTGATCGGGATTGATGCGCCAGAAATAGACCACACCAAGTATGGGAAAATAGGGGAGCCGCAGGGGCCCGAAGCTGCCCTGTTTTTGCGAGAACTTGTTGAAAACAAGGACGTTCGGTTGGAAGCTGGGAGTGAACCCGTGGATAAGTATGGCCGACGGTTAGCGTACCTTTTTTTGGAGGATGGGACTTTTGTTAACCGTAAAATGGTGGAAACCGGGTTTGCCGAGACCTATCGGCGGTTTGATTTTGTGTATAAAAAGGAATTCTTGAAATTGGAAAAAGATGCCAGGGGAAAACATCTCGGAATGTGGATAGATAAACCGGAGGACTGGAGAAACCAGTTCATCCACTGGCTTTCAATGCGTAAACCGAAGCGTAAAGCCGTTTCTTTTTCGACCGATAATTAATCTATGTTTTGTTGCAGCCTTAAAAAAAAACCGTCAATGACCAAAAAAGCCGTGATGGCTGTCACGGGTCTTTTTCTGCTTGGATTTGTGATCACCCACTTGGGCGGTAATTTATGTATTTTTGGCGGGCAGGATCTTCTGAATTCCTATGCCCAGCATTTGGAAGAGCTTGGCCCGCTTTTGTGGGTGGCCCGTATCACGTTGCTTGTGCTTGTGTTTTTGCACATCCTAACCGCTGTGCAGCTGACGAGTGAAAATCGTAACGCTCGGCCGGTTCCGTATCATCGCGCTCAGGCCCTCCAAACGACTTATGCTGCACGCACGATGGCTATGTCGGGCGTGATCACTTTAGCCTACATTGTCTATCATCTTTTGCATTTTACTTTTCGCGTGACACACCCCGCCATTTCTCACGGAGTGGATCCTCAGGGCCGCCGCGATGTTTATTCCATGGTTGTTTTAAGTTTTCGCGACCCATTCGTTTCGATTTTTTATGTTTTCTCGATAGCTCTTTTGAGTATGCACTTGAGCCACGGCATCAAGAGCCTTTTTCAGTCTTTGGGTTGGAACAATGAAACGCTTGAACCCCGGCTTGTTAAAATTGCACGTGGGCTTGCCCTGTTGATTTTTCTCGGATACAGCTCGATTCCACTTTCAGTACTTTTGGGACTGGTGAAGCCTGCGGGGGGCTCCTGAGATGAAATTGGATGCTAGAATTCCCGCTGGGCCGCTGGCTGAAAAGTGGGACAAGCGCCTATTCGAGGCCAAACTTGTCAATCCGGCCAATAAGCGTAAATACAAAATCATTGTCGTGGGAACCGGCCTGGCCGGCGGTTCTGCGGCTGCAACGTTGGCTGAACTCGGCTACCAGGTCGAGTCTTTTTGTTATCAGGATAGTCCTCGGCGTGCGCATAGCATTGCGGCTCAGGGGGGCATCAACGCTGCCAAAAATTATCCCAATGATGGGGATTCGATCCGTCGGCTTTTTTATGACACCATCAAGGGGGGAGATTTTCGCGCGCGCGAAGCGAATGTGTACCGGCTTGCACAGGTGAGCAACAGCATTATTGATCAGTGCGTGGCCCAGGGGGTGCCGTTTGCTCGTGAGTACGCTGGATATCTCGACAATCGCTCCTTTGGTGGCGCGCAGGTCTCGCGTACGTTTTATGCGCGGGGACAGACCGGACAGCAGCTTCTGCTAGGGGCCTATCAGGCGCTGGAACGCCAGATTGGTCTCGGTAAGGTTACGATGCACACGCGTACGGAAATGCTCGATCTTGTGGTGATCGACGATGTGGCGCGCGGCATTACCGTGCGCGATATGGTCACGGGAAAAATTTCTTCCTATGCCGCAGACGCGGTTGTTTTAGCCAGCGGTGGCTATGGCAATGTTTTCTATCTCTCCACGAACGCCAAAGGCTGTAACGCCACAGCGATTTGGCGCGCCTATAAAAAGGGCGCTGGGTTTGCCAATCCCTGCTATACACAAATCCATCCGACCTGCATTCCTGTTTCGGGTGACTATCAATCCAAATTGACGCTGATGTCCGAATCTCTGCGAAATGACGGCCGCATTTGGGTACCCAAGCAAATGGGTGACAAGCGATCCCCGGAGAGCATTCCAGAATCGGAGCGAGATTATTATCTTGAGCGTAAATACCCGAGTTACGGGAACCTTGCCCCCCGCGATATTTCTTCCCGAAGCGCGAAAGAAGCGTGTGATGCGGGGCGTGGCGTGGGAGAGAGCGGGCTAGGAGTCTATCTTGATTTTGCAGAGGCCATTAACCGGCTCGGTGAAAAAACCATCCGCGAGCGCTACAGCAACTTGTTCCAGATGTACGCAAAAATCACAGGCGAGAATCCCTACAAAACACCGATGCGTATTTACCCAGCCGTGCATTACACCATGGGGGGGCTCTGGGTCGACTATGATTTGATGAGCACGGTTCCGGGGCTTTTTGTGCTTGGGGAAGCTAATTTTTCTGATCATGGAGCGAATCGTCTTGGTGCCAGTGCGCTGATGCAGGGCCTGGCCGATGGCTATTTTATCTTGCCCTACACGATTGGAGATTATTTGGCGCGTCTCAAGAAGCCGGGTGAAGTTAAAAATGATCACGAGCAATTTAAAAAATCAGAATTGGAGACGACCGCACTGACGAAAAAATTACTTTCGATTAACGGCAAAAAAACCGTTGATGATTTTCACCGCGAGTTGGGCCATGTGATGTGGGGGGATTGCGGCATGGCGCGCTCTGACGAAAGCCTCAAACGGGCGCTCGAAAAGATTCCAGCCATTCGTGAAGAGTTTTGGAGCAATGTGAAGGTCTCGGGCGCGAACGAAGAGCTGAATCAAGCACTCGAAAAAGCCGGGCGGGTTGCTGATTTTCTTGAGTTCGGAGAATTGCTTGTGCGCGATGCTTTGGAACGGCGGGAGTCGTGTGGCGGCCATTTTCGTGTGGAGCATCAGACGGAGGAGGGCGAGGCCAAGCGCGATGATGCGAAATTTTGTCACGCGGCAGTGTGGGAATATCAGGGCGCCGGTAAAAATCCGATTCGGCATGAAGAACCGCTTGTTTATGAAAATGTCCACCTGGCGGAGAGGAATTACAAATAATGAATCTCATCCTGCATATTTGGCGCCAGAAAAATAACTTAGAAAAAGGCCAGCGGGTCCGCTACGAGGCCAAAGAAATTAGTGAGCATATGTCTTTTCTTGAAATGCTCGATGTCGTCAATGAAGACCTGATTAAAAAAGGCGGAGAACCCGTCGCGTTTGATCATGACTGTCGCGAGGGGATTTGCGGAATGTGTTCATTGACGATTAACGGGGTGCCGCACGGGCCTGAACGGGGGACGACCGTTTGTCAGTTGCACATGCGCCACTTCAAAGAGGGAGATGAGATTTATATCGAGCCCTGGCGAGCTCGTGCCTTTCCGGTGATCAAAGACCTTGTGGTCGATCGCAGCGCTTTTGACCGCATCATCCAAAACGGTGGATTTGTGTCAGTGAACACCGGAAGCGCACAAGACGCCAATGCTATTTTGATTCCAAAAGACACGGCGGAGAAAGCCATGGATGCCGCGGCTTGTATCGGTTGCGGCGCATGCGTGGCCGCTTGTCCCAATGCCTCGGCGATGCTTTTTGTCGCCGCAAAAGTCTCACAGCTTTCACTTTTACCGCAAGGGCAGGCAGAAAAAACGAGACGTGTTCAAAATATGGTTCGCGCGATGGATAA
This sequence comes from uncultured bacterium, assembly GCA_964393875.1. Taxonomy (GTDB): domain Bacteria; phylum Omnitrophota; class Omnitrophia; order Omnitrophales; family Aquincolibacteriaceae; genus JAHFHB01. The sequence goes on from CAYMUZ010000014.1 coordinate 3,991, forward strand.
CGAAAATTTTGGCAATTGCACCAATCACTTTGAGTGTGAGGCCGCCTGCCCCAAAGAAATCTCCGTCAGCTTTATTGCCAGGATGAACCGCGAATTTTTGCGTGCAGGCTTAAAAAAGATGAGCGGGTGAACACGCGCTTACGGGTGCATCGCTAGCACCCGAAGCGGAGTACCAGCGCATAGGCGCTGGTGCAGGATGAACCGCGAATTTTTGCGTGCAGGCTTAAAAAAGATGAGCGGGTGAACACGCGCTTACGGGTGCATCGCTAGCACCCGAAGCGGAGTACCAGCGCATAGGCGCTGGTGCAGGATGA
>CAYMUZ010000015.1:0-7006 GCA_964393875.1 uncultured bacterium
GACACTGAAGCAAGAGCGCGGACTGCTTGACTTTGATGATCTTGAAATTTGCGCATTAAAACTTCTGAAACAAGAAGGCGGTGCCAGCCAGCATCTTCGTGAACAGTACCAGAGAAAATATCGCCAGCTGATGGTCGATGAGTTTCAAGACACCAGCCCCCTGCAGCTGGAACTTGTGGAATTGCTCGCCTGCAAAAACAATCTCTTTCTGGTAGGAGATTATAAACAATCCATTTATGGATTTCGCGGCGCAGAGCCCGGGCTTTTTCTAGAGAAGGAAAGAGATTATGACGGCTCTTGCGGAGTGCGCATGGCTTTGTCTGTCAATTATCGTACGAACGAAGGACTGCTGGATTGGATTAACCGGTTTTTTGAAAATTTGTGGCAGGAAGATTCATTTAAGTTTGAAGCTTTAACGTGCGCTGCGGAGGGGGTTGCCGCCGGCTCCGTGGAGCAGATTTTCGTGCCGGCCGCGAAGGGAGAAACCGCGAATGCCCGCATGAGTGAGGCGTCGCGTATTGCCCGGCGAATTCTTAGTTTGCATGAAGAGGGTTTTCGCTACGGGGATATTGCGCTTTTGTTTGAGGCCATGACCGATGCGTCTCTTTATGAACAGGCGCTTAAGCAGGCAGGCATCCCCTATTTTGCCGTCTCAAGCCGCGGATTTTATCAACAGCCTGAGATCCGCGACATGCTCAGCTTTCTCTCATTTCTTGAAAACCCGCTGGCGGATATTCCGCTGGCGGCCTCTTTGCGAGCGCCCTTTTTTCAGGTGAGCGATAACACGCTTTTTTGGCTGGCGCGTTCCGCCAAATCCTCAGACGAATCAGCGCCGCTTTATTTTGCTTTCAAAAATCTGGATGGAATTCCAGAGATCGAAAGTGCGGAAAAAGAAAAATTGCTCTTTTTCCAAAAAATTGCGGAGGAGTTACTGCAGGCTAAAGATCGTCTGCGTTTGATGGAATTGATGGATTTGATTCTGGAACGAACGGCGTTTGAAATGCCCGTATTGGCAGGTGCGGATGGTATTCGGCGATTAGCCAATTTGCGAAAATTGGTCAGTCTGGCACGCAGCGCAGAAAACTTGCGGCCGGCCGGGCTCGGAGATTTTTTGAGCGCTGTGCGGCGCTTAGAGCTTGAAGAGGCCCGTGAGTCAGAGGCTCAGCTGGAGGCTGAAAAAAGCGGGCGTGTCGTTCGGCTGATGACCATACACCGGGCCAAGGGGCTGGAATTTCTGGTGGTATTTATCGCCGATATGGGGCGTAGTGACCGCGGGCACGGTGGTGGAAATCTACGTGCCTTTTCAGGGTTGGGTCTCGGGCTGAAGGTTTGCAATGAAGTGACGGGTGAGTGGGAAGTTCCGCTGGGGTTTTCAGGAATGCAGAAAATGATCACACGGCGTGAAAAGGAAGAGCGCAAAAGACTGCTCTATGTGGCCATGACACGCGCCCGCCAGAAGCTGATTCTTTGCGGTGTGGGCGAGGCCGAACCTAAAGAAAAGGACAGTTATTATGACATGGCTTCCTGGATCCAGTGGGTGCGTCAGTCACCGCTCGGCGCAGAAGCCGCAGAGGTAGGGGCCTTTGCAGTGCCCAACGCAGCGCCGCGGCATCCGGCGGTTGAAGGGGTGGATGCGGCCCTGTTTTTCGAAGAAATCAACCGTGGGGACAATCCTGCGGAGGTTCCGCACGCAAAAAAAAAACGTGCTCTGGAGGAGGCGATTCGGGCGCGATTGAGTGAGCGTCGCAAGGTTCCCGCACGCGCTGTGAATTTGCCCGTGTCGGCCTTTTCCGTTTTTGCCCGTTCAAAGGCGGAGTATCGGCGGGTTTACGAGCTTGGATTTCCGGACGCCATGCAAGACCACAATCTGGCTGCTCGCGAAACGGAGGTGGAGGTTGAGAATGCCGCGGATTTTGGCACGGCCATGCACGGTTTGCTAGAGCGTATCCAGTTTCGAAACCCGTTCGAGAAACTTCCGGAGCATCTGGCCGCCTGTTTTCCGGGCTGCCCTGTGGAAGCCGGTGAAGCGGAACGGCTGCTCAAACTTTTCTCAGAAACCGAGCTTTTTGATCGTTTGCGCCGCGCGCGCCGGATTTTGAGGGAACTTCCTTTTGTGCTCAATGAACGCCATGGCATGATCCAGGGAATTCTCGATGTGCTCTTTGAGGATGTGGAGGGACAGTGGCATATTCTCGATTACAAGACGGCGGTGGGGAATCCGGAGCAGGTCAAAAGTCATGAATATGGCCTGCAGATCCGTCTGTACGGCTTGGCGGTGCGGCGACTTTTAAAGAAAGATCCGGCCACGGGAATTCTTTACTTTTTAAAAAATCAATGGCAGTATGTCGAAAAATTGAGCGCTCCGGTGCTTGATCGCACAGTGCGAGATGTGCAAAAAATGCAGGAAGAAATTTTAGTAGGGCAGCAACATTAAACGGCGCCCTTAGGGGACAGGTCTCGGCAGTCAAGACCCCTAAACAGAACAAGGTGCTAAAACTTAAAGATGTTTTGTAACTTTTGCGGAAAAAACTTTGACTCTTCCGAAGGTTTTGAAGAGGTTTCCCGTTCGGGGCACCACTACACCCGCTGTGAGAAATGTGTGTACGAGCGGCGTGAAGAAGAATATGACTGGCACGCCGAGATGTACGGGCGTTTCCAAAAGTTTCAGACCGGCCGGTCGTCCCACCAAAAAAGTTAGAGCCGCGAGACTTCCTGCGGCGGCGGCTCTGCTGTTTCTATGGATTTAAGCCAAAAAAAACTGATTATTTACGATTTGGATGGCACACTGGTTGACACTCGCCGCGATATTGCTAAGGCGGCCAACCATATGCGCGTTAGTTTTGGAAAACCGCCTCTAGAAGATGAAGAAGTGTGGCCCTTTGTGGGGCGGGGGCTCTTCCATCTGGTGGCCGAATGCCTTGAAACGGAAGATTCCGCGCTGATACGGCGCGGAGCAAAAGTGTACCGTCAGTATTACGCGAAGCACCTGATGGACTATGCGGCGCTGTATCCCGGGGCGCGCGAGTTTCTCGACATGCTCAAAGGAAGCCGGCAGGCGGTGATTACGAACAAGCCGGATCCCTTCAGCACAGAGTTACTCAAGCAGCTTTGGGTGTACCGGTATTTTTTTAAAATTGTGGCGGGGAACAGCGGCTATCCCGAGAAACCCGATCCTGCTTCCACACTTGCTTTGATCAAGAATGCCCGTGTGGATAAAGACGAGGTGTTGTGGGTGGGTGACAGTGTGGTGGATATTGAAACGGCGCGTGGCGCCGGGGTTGAGGTGGTCGTGCTGACTCACGGATTCGTTAAAGCGGCAAAACTCAAAGCCGCCAAACCGGACGGATTATTTAAAAATTTTAGAGAACTCGTGAATTTTGCCCGAAAAATTTATTGGTGAAACGGAAAGGAATTTATGACTGAGAATTTATCTGAAAAAGAAGAGGTTGTCATCGAGGTGCCCGCAGCAGAGGTCTTACCCCCGGCGCCGAGCACGCGTGTTCACCGGTTGATTGGGGAAGGGGATCTGGTGCTTGTCTGGTTTGAGGAAGACGTGACGTATCTGATCGATGTTCGACTTGGAAAACGCGTGGGCATTCATTGCGGCAAACCGCTCAGCTGCGAGGAGTGGATCGGAAAACCGTTCGGGACACGCATTCAGTGCGAACACGGATTTTGCTTTCTGTTGAAGCCGTCGATGGAAGACCTGATGATGAAAGCGACTCGGGAAAGCGGAATCATTTATCCGAAAGACGCGGCTTATTTGATTCTTCGGGCCGGCGTAGTTCCAGGCGCGAAAGTGTTGGAGGTCGGCACGGGGTCAGGATCTCTGACGATGGCCTTGGCACAGGCCGTGGGGCCTACCGGCCATGTGCATACCTTTGATCGTCGGACAGATTTGCCGCAAAATGCGGTGAAGAATCTCACACGCGCGGGTTTGATGCCGCAGGTGACGTTTCACCAGCGCGTGGCTGGCGAACCCTTTCCGGAAAAGGGCTTTGACGTTGCTATTTTTGACACCCCTCAACCCTGGGAAGATGTCGAGGTTGTGAAAGAGGCGCTCTCGGGCAGTGGGCGATTAGTCAGCCTGACGCCGACATTCAATCAAATCGAAAAAACAGCGGAGGCGCTGCGCGCGGCAGGGTTCTTGTGCGTCGACAGTCTGGAACTTTTGCAGCGGCACATTTTAGCCCGTGCCGGTAAAACGCGTCCCGTTCAACGCATGGTCTCACATACCGAGTTTTTACTTTTCGCGATAGCGCCTGCGTAAGGGGGGAAGTAAAAACGGCGCATACGGGCGCTTCGATAGCGCCCGAAGCGCGGTAGCAACGCAAAGGCGTTGGTGACGAGTTTTTACTTTTCGCGATAGCGCCTGCGTAAGGGGGGAAGTTACAAATCTTCCAGCCGAACGCGGGGAATCTCGGAAGGCAGGTGTTCATAGTTTGTGAGCGCCGAATACTCGACGCCCTGGCCGCCCAACCACTGGTGAATAAAGCGCGCCGAGTGTTGTAAGTCCTCCAGCTCTCCAGCATAGGGACAGGGCGGATTCAGGAGCCTTCCCAGCGCCACCTCAGTTCTTGTGCGCAGCGAAAGAGCTCCAGGGCGGTGGCCACATTCCTTTTCTTCAAGGCGTCTCTTTTTCATCAAAATCCTGTCAAGCAAACCTGCTGATTTACACAAAGCCCTGTCAAGCAAGGTCCAGTCTTTTTTTTCGGGGTAGAAATGCTCGTAAGGCTTTTCGGGTGCTGGTAAATCCCAGGCGATTGTGACACATTTTTTGACGCCCAAATGGAGTGCCAGAAAAAAAACGGCCTCGTACATGACGCCGGGCCCCCAGGAACGCAGCTCACTTTTTGAAAAGAGATACTGAGAGAAATCCAAAGTTTTAGCGATAGGAATGCCGGCAGATTCACTCGAGGGATACGTGTGTGGATCGAGCAGACACGCAATTTCTTCAGGATTGCCGCAGAGCGACTGGTTTGGGGTGTCTCGCAGTGTGAGGCGGATGACATTGGGCGCTTTTCGGTAGTCATACGGTTTGAGGCTTACCCAGTTAAAGACGTGAAAGTCGGCGGCCTCGCGCACTACATCGAAGGCCTGCTTGACCGCAATGACTAATTTATTTTCCAGTTTCTTTTTGAGTCGTGGGTGATCCAGAGCTCCTAGAGTGGGGCCGCAAGTGACGATGTAGGCGGTTTCCCCCGAAAAGACATTCTCAAGATGCTGTAATTTTTCACCAAGTGTTTTACAGTTTTGAAGAGCGCATTTCAGCTCACCCGTACGCTTAAGCATGGCGAAGAGGCTCCTCCGGCCCTTGGAACTGACGTTGGTAGCCCGGCAAAAGTGCCTGGGCCAATTCAAAATCGCCGCGAGTATCGATATCCGCCACCATTTCAAAATGAGAGATCTCGCAGAAGAAAGGGTTATCACCCGTCCGGCGACCGGCTTTAAGAATCAAGCGCGGAGTGAAAACATAGCAGCCGCTTGTTTCCACCACGAGAGGGGAGAGGTTTTGGGTGCGCGCGAAATTTTTAGGATTAAAATTTAAAGGTGCCTTTTTATACCAGACGTAAGTTTTTAAACTTCTGCAAGTCAGGGCAGAGTCATATTTTTTAGACATCACTGCTTGGAGACAGCGGCTGACGCTGAGCGGCAGTAAAAAGGGCGAAGTGGCATGCGCCAGAACATAAATATCGGCGGTGATTTGCGAGCAAAATTCCCGGTAAATTTGCATCCCTTTCACACTTGATGAGTCAAGACGGACGGGCCTTTTTAGCCACTTGATCTTCTTTGGAGTTCCGCGGAGAAATACGGGATCACTGGAGTAGATATAAATTTCATCGAGCTCGGGTACGGCCGCCAGGGTTTTCAAAATATACGTGTAGAGCGGCTTCCCTCCCAGAGGCTTTAAATTTTTATTTTTCAATCGGTCGCTGTGCCGTTTAAGGGGAACGAAGGCGACTATTTTTGGTTTCATGAAGGCTCCTTGGCAATCCCTTTCACTGCGAGCATCTTCGCGACATCGGTGCTCCAGCGCAAGCTGGCGGTCTGCGTGAGATGTTCGACAGTGTCGGCGAGGCCCTGTGTGGGCACACTGTAAATGCGGTTGTTGAGGACTTCCACGTAGGGATGGGTGGCGGCCAGCGTTGTCAGAAACCGATGATGATCGGAAAGATATTTTTGCGATGCGGGCGCAGAGACAAGATTGTCTAATAACGGCGGAAATAAAAGATAGACGGGGATGTAGTCTTTACGGGTTTCCGCGAACAGCTTCTCAAGGTAATAGTGGTTTGTGGATGAAACGTGGAAGGATGCATTTGAGAGAAGTTGTTCGTGCTCTGTGATGTCGCGCTTCAGTGATTGGCGGATGGCGGAGTCCGTCTCTGCTGGTCTTTTGGGCAGGAAAGCCCGGTAATTGCCGTTTGAATTTAACAGTTGATCGAGAGCCGCGCGGCGTTGAGGGTAGCGCTCCACAATTTCGTGCCAAGAGAATCTGTTTCGGAGCAGCCCCAGCCAGGTCACTCGGTGTTTTTGCGAAGGCATCAGAAAGCGGCCTAGTCGATACAAGGGAACATCCGCTTGCGGGTGACTCCATTTGAACTGAAGGGCGGAGAGCGCAAACGAAGCGCCAAATCCGGCTGCTAGAAAATCAAAGTCCATGGTCTCAGAATATCCCGGCGGCCAGGCGGGTTTCATGACCAGGTCGCGCTGCCAAAAATCATAGCTGTGAACCATCAACACCGCTTTGGGTGCGGGATGGCGGCTCATAAAATTTTTAAATTGCAAAAAATCACTAAAGGTTAGCAGGGGCCCAAGGGTGGCCAGGTTACAGGTTTTTAGGCCCGTTTCTTTCTCGAGGGTTTGCGCATCGAGTCCGAGTGCGGCCGCGGAGTCACCCAGAATGAGCAATTCACTTTGGGGGCACGCGTTTTTTGCCAGAGAGATCTTTGCCTGAATGAGCGGAAGTGTGGGGTCGGGGTCGAGATAAAAAGCGAAAGATTTGGTC
>CAYMUZ010000016.1:0-4805 GCA_964393875.1 uncultured bacterium
ACCATGATGATATCCGGATCCTGGCGCAGAATACTGCGTAATCCGGTGGCGAAGGTCAGGCCGACTTTGGAGTTCACCTGAGTTTGGCGAATGAAATCAAGCTCGTATTCCACGGGATCTTCAACCGTAACAATGTTTTTACCAATCTCGTTGACGGTATTAAGTGCCGCGTAGAGCGTGGTCGATTTCCCGCTGCCGGTCGGCCCGCTCACCAGGATAATTCCGTAGGGCACCTGGATAATTTTCTCAAAATTGGCGCGTATCCCTTCGTCCATCCCAAGGCTTTGGAGATCCTTTTTTACGGAAGATTTATCCAGAAGCCGCAGCACCAGGTTTTCGCCATACACCGTCGGAAGCGACGACACGCGGACGTCAATCTGGCGGCTTTCCAACCGAAAGCGAATACGCCCATCCTGGGGCTTGCGCTTCTCCGCAATATCCATGCCGGCCGCAATTTTAATGCGGGCGATAATCGCGCTCTCAAAATCCTTTTCAAAAGCAAACTTTTCTTGCAGCAAGCCATCGATTCGATAGCGAATACGCAAGACTTTCTCATCGGGCTCCACATGAATGTCGCTGGCTTTATCCTGCACCGCCTGCATCATCACGTGATTCACCAATTTAATAACCGGCGCCTGCTCGGCCAGCAGCTGCAAATCTTCCTGTGGGGCCGGGGTCGAACTTTGCTCATTTTCATCGAGTTTTTCCTGATGAACTTCCTGCACGATATCTTGCACCTTTTGCTGCAGACCGTAATGGCGGTCGATGGCATGCAAAAGATCTTCTTTGGGTGCAAACATCGGAATGATGGCATGCAATTTTGTGCGGTGGCGGACTTCGTCAATCGCGCGGATGTCTTTAGGGTCATGCATGGCGACGAATAGCACCTGAGCGCTTTGATAAAGCGGAATGAGCAGGTGTTTAGCCGCTAAATCTTTGGGCACAAGCTGAAGAATTGCCGGCTCAATCGTGTATTTTGTAAGATCAATAAGCGGTTTCTGGACGTTGGGGGATTCGCTCTTCTGGCCGTCGTGTTCTGGCTGTTCTTTCACCGTGTGTCTCCGGGCTGTTCTAAAGAAGACCGCTTAAGACGCTCTTCAAAGTTAACTGATTTCACAAAAGGCCGTTTCGGGTTGAATCGTGATTGTTTTTGTCACGCCCCCAGCTTGAAGCCCAATCGTCGCCGCAGAGGCCATGGCCACCGCGCTTGAATCGCTTGGTGTGCCAAAGGCATTGAAGCGCAATTCTACCGCCGGACAGCCATTGCCTTCGCACAAATCGACTGTGCCGATTTGCACCCCTGAATATTCCGGCGTCAAATCAAAATCCACACTAAGCAGTTTCTGCAGCCACGGATCGGTCACCGTCGTTTTCGTCGATCCGCTCAAAGAGAAAACACTGTAAGAATTACTGCTGACATTGACCCAAATTCCATAAGTGCCATGCCGGTTAAGCGCCAACTCACGGGCGTAACGGATGTCCGCAGTCATTTTGCGCGCCGCCGCATTCAAACGAAACGCCTGAATCGCCCCAAAAATACTGGGAAGACTGACCGTCGCAAGAACCCCGACAATCAACATTGTCACGGCCATTTCCCAAAGAGTAAACCCCCTCATCGAAACGTTCACAACCCCCTCAATTCTCCTGCCATTTTTGCAGATTGAGATTACCGCCCTGTGCCAGAGAGGCTACCAGTTTTTTATCGCCATTGACTAAAATAAAGCCACGTTCGTTGTAAATCGAAAAGTTGCCGCCGCTCATCACACCGCCGCTCAAAATAATGGCCTCTCCCCAAAACTCGTGTGGGCTGAGATCGGCGTGGATGTAAGCAGACCCACCGGTAATAATTAAACCGCTAATCACCGTGCCAAGCCCCTCCGCGTTAAGATTGAGATTCCCGCCGGCCTGCAACGCCGGCAGCACTTGCTGATTCGGCCCCTTCTGCGCAATAAACACGGAATTATTGGCTAAACTGCCGTTAATGTCTTTGTCCGCCGCCAGTGTTCCTGTCACAAGCACGTTGCCGCTGAGAGTGATCGTACCGTCAGACACAATGTCTCCGTTGATAATCGCGCCGCCCTGAATGATAACGTCACCGGTTACATGAACTTTTTGATCGTAGTACCCACTCACCGTGAGGTTGCCGGTGTGGGTCGTCGTCGTAATCTCGGAAGCCAGCGAGGCTGTGTTAATTTCAGGCAGTGTCACCGGTGTATTTGGATATTTTGTCCCCATCACAATAAAATGAGAAGGGTGCGTAATCGTACCCGCTGCCGCTACATCGCCAAAGAGAATGCCGCTCGGCAAAAACCACAATCGCCGATTGCCGTTAAAGGAAATATTGCCGCCGCTGTAGACCGGATAATTCACAGGAATCGCCATGGCTACGGACTGTTTGACCACCCGGACACTGTTTCCCACTTGGGCGGTCACCGTCACATCGGCCGACGTTTTAGTCTGGTTGGCGTACTGAACCCAAAATTCGCCAGTGCCCAAAGTGATCGGAGTGCCGCCATACGGCGCGCCGGTCGCTGACACGTTGTCACTGTAATTCATATCCACCATAAATTCCTTGGTTAGCGTATGACTCAGACCCCCCTCCGCCACAAAAAAAGCCTGCTGTCCTTCAACGTCTACCGTGGATGTCGCCGCTCCGGTTGAGATCATCGAGGTAACCCCAAGCCCCATGGCACTGAGTGCCATCATGGAAAAAATCACTGCGAGAAGCCCAAAGCCACGGCTCCCGTTTTTTTCAAATACCACATTCTTCATAAAATGCCCCCTCACCCATAGAGGTTACGCGGCCGTACCTGCGACCGTGCCGTCACCGAATGCCCGCCGCGATCGGTGCGAATCAATGCACTGATGCGATAAATATTGGTATCCAGAGGATTCACCACCGGCGCAGACAGCGTCAAATGATCCTGATCCCAATACGTCAGAGTGAATTCGGCGATATTTTTTGCCAACGTCCGGTTATTGCGTAAGATCTGCGCACCCTCAAGTCTGTAAGTCACCGTCTGACTAGCGGTGTTCTGGAATTGAATGCGATGGCTTTCAGCGATAAAAACAGACGCGGGATCTTTGATTTGACTCAGCTCCCGCACCATTCTTAAAAGAGCCAGGCGCGACTCCTGCTGCGAATCATCGCTAAACACTTTCACACTCCAAACGTCCGTGATGGGTTTCATAAACAAGTTCACGCTGAGAAGCACCGTGCTTAAAATCGACATCGAAATCGCCGTTTCAACAAGCGTGTAGCCTCTGAGCCAACGCCGGCGCACTAACCTATCGCAATAGTTTCTACATCGATCTATTTTCACAGCACTCATGACTCCCCCCTCTTCAGGCACTTTCAAAGTCTGTCAGTAAAGCGTATTGCGCGACTTCGCGGATCCAACCACCGTCACAAGCTGCACACGCTGAATCCCACCCTGATTCACAGTCACTTGCACGCGCTTATATTCCGGCGTCCAGTTATTGGGAACACTGGCCGGGATCACCAGCGCCGTATTCAAACTGCCGGCATTCACGTACGACACGCTTACCACGCGGCTGAAACCACTAAAGGGAACACTTAAGTTTTCGTTGAGCCCGTGATAATCATCTACGTCATCCAGCGTCGAGCGCGTCAAGACAAATTCCCCTGAATCGGGTCCCATCGTCGTGCTCCAATTACCGTCAGCCGTTTTGGATTCTTTTTCGTCAAAGCGCCGGCTCTTGATTTCTTCCATCAGCTCCTGCGCCAGCATAGTCGCGGTCATGCGATACTCGGAACTGACGCTCAAAACCCCCACGTCCATAAAAAGCTTGGCGAATGAAAGCACCATGGCGGCGAGAAGAGAAATCACCACCACAAGCTCAATTAAACTTGCCCCGCACTCGGAAAGTCTTTCTTTTGCCTGCGTAGGAAGTATAGTAATTTTAATCATTAGAATCCTTTTCAGATCTACAAGAAGCATACCTGTCAAGCAGTCTCTTTACAATACAGCACGCGATAAATTAAACGGTTCATAACCTATTTAATCGCATTGAGTTAAGAAAGAGATCGGTCGATTTATGCTATATTAAAAACAGAGGGGTGCGGGCAGTCTCCCACCCGAAAAAGGAGTGTGGCATGAGAAAACAGGACGTCATTATTTTTTTGTGGGTTTTATCCATCCTCATTCCCCAGCCGGTCAAGGCGGCTTCTGAAGCAGCGGTCGCTCAAAATCAGACCCGCGAAGCTTTGCAAAAACAGTTGGATGAAAAGTCCGCGCACATCAGGGAGCTCTCTTTGGCTTTCGCTGAACAGCAAATGAAAGCGGCTTACCTCAAAAGGGATCGCGCCATGTTCGAACATGACAAAGAGGACACGCTGCTCAGTGATCAAGACCGTCAGCGGTTAGATGAAAAAATAGCGGCGGCAGAAGGTCATCTCGCAGAAATCGGTAAGGAGACAGCCACAAACCGGGAAGCCTATTCAGCGGCCACTCAAGATTATGAAGGTTTTCTAGAAACTCATGCGGCTATTTTTTTAACCGATGAAAACAAAAAAAACGGGTGAGCCCCTAAAAAGGGCTTGTTAAGCGGCCGGAACGCGGAAGCCTTTTTTGACATGCCGGACACGGATCACCGTATGAATTCCGCCGCGCACAAAAAAATCTGCTTCAATCTGCATCCATCGCGGGCGAACAACCCTGACTAAATCATCTAGAATCTGGTTCGTCACCGCTTCGTGGAAGGCACCCTCATTGCGAAAACTCCACAGATAAAGTTTTAAACTTTTGAGCTCCACACAAAGCTTATCGGCAGTGTAGTGAATG
>CAYMUZ010000017.1:0-2632 GCA_964393875.1 uncultured bacterium
CATGTCCTCTGGAGCATATGGCTCGCTATAGGAAATCAGACTTTGGCTCAGAAATCTTCCCTCTAAAGAATCATCGTAGAGTGTTGTGCGGGCCCCGCCATTTTTAAAGTCCATGAGCTTGGATAAAACTCGGGCCACAGACAACCCCGAAAAACGATTGGTTTTATCTTTGCCGATAGTTTGGAGCGTCTGCTCCAATGCGGCTTTGAAGCGCGCCGAGGAAGGCCGCACTTCGGAGCGGGTGGGAAGCGGTCCAGCCGGTATTTGGTCCCGCAGAACCTTAAGACGCTCAAGTTGATTCTCAATCACCAGCAGTTGCAATTGCTCTCTAGTTAAAGACTCACTTTTATTCGAAAAATCCACGCCGCTTGCCTGCGCTTTGTTCAGTTCCTTTTCAAAGGCTTGAATCAAACCGGTCACAGCCTGCCGGTTGGGCACAGCACCCCGTTTTAGCGTCTTCTCAATACGAACAGCCCCATGAAAAAGCCGCGCCAAATCCCCCTCGATTCGGATGGAGACCATTGAGAAACGGGTCGTTAGATGATTTGCAAAAATAACGTTTCTATCTGTTTCTACATTTTGGCCCCTCATAAGCGGAGAATCAGCCACGGCAATCTCAGAATGAGACAGCTTTCGCTCATCACGACTGCCAAGCCACTGCGTAAATTCAGCATCTAGAATGTCGTCGATATCGATGCGCTGCACATGGCGGAGTAAAAGACTCATGCTCGCCTTATAGAGGTGCTTTTTTTTCAGCTCTCCGGATGTCACTCGCTGGATGCTTAATAGCCCATCCGATGGGTTAAAAGAAAAAGGGAACTTTAAACCAGCTCCAACACGGTCTGTAATCGTAATATCAATCCTGTCCGGGTTTGCTCTTTCATAGCTCACTGACAAACTTCGCTCTTCCCCGGTGTTGTCGACAAGAGTAAAGGAAATGCTCCGTTCTTTCCCGTTTTTAAAAAATTCTTGATTTTCTAGCTGGTTTAAGTCAAGCGCCTGTTCTGCGCTCCGCACCTCGGAGCGTACAAGGCCGAATAATCCCATCGATCGCCCGGGCTGGCTTTCGGCTTTCAGTTTTTCCAAAGCGGCGTCATCGGCTTCGATCTCCTTGATGAGCGAGGCCTTCTCATCTTCAACTTCATTTAAAGCGCTGTGGGAATCATGGATTACGTCAAAATTTTCTAAAAGCCCGCGCCGATAATCCTCGAGCACTGTAAGCGCAGCCTTCTTCTTTTTTAAAGCCACTTCCAACTCCTTACTTTTAAATTCTCTTGTTTTTCGTTTGCGACGGTAACCTTCGAGTTCCCGATGCATTTGAGGATTAGCATTGATAGTTTTCAGAAAATTATCCAACAAGAGATTCATGTTCGCATCACTCGCGAAAAGTTTTTCCCAGCCGTCCACGCTTGAAAAATGCTGGTAGAGAAATTCCACCATCGGGGTCGATTCCGGCGAAAGACCTTTGAGCTTATCCCCAGTTAGAATCGACATGCGCAATGGATGGCCCGTAATCGGATCTATTTCATTCATTTCCTGCAAGGCTCTCAAGAGCTCTTTACCATAACCCTTTTCAGAGAGCCGGCCGATAAATTCACTCAGGCGGATATTGCGAACTAATGCCAAAACAGACTCTCGGAGTCGGAGATCGGCGCCCCTCAGCCTATCCATCGAAGCAAGTTCCGCCCACTGAGACACATTGGTAGTGGCTAATTGGTTCAGCAATTCGGCATGGACCGCTGGATCATTCCGGAGTTTTCCTGCAAAAGAGATTTCAGTAAACGCGTTCCGGCGTGCTTCTCGCCCCTGCGGAGTTCGAAGAATCAAAGAAGGTTTTGTCCCTGAAGAGGGCTTTCCCCCTACGGCCGCCAAGGCCATTTTAGCCACTGTGTCCGGAGTCTCTTTGAGAGTTGCAGCTGCAACTCCGGCTAAAGAGTTCTTCAAAAAATCCCTTCGTGAAAACGGCGTCCGCACTTCAGAGCGGGAGGCTTCTGTGGCAAAATGCCTGCTAAGAAGCATCAAGATCCTGAGCTGCTCATCTTTCGTGCTGTAGGTTTTAGAAAGCCAGTCTGCAAAACTCCGCTCAAGCACTTTTCCCACCTCTATCGAGGTAGGATTAAGCTGGATGGCCGCCATCGATGCCTGATCACTGCCAGCCTGGGCATACATTAACTTAAGGGCCATGGCCACAGCAGCCATCTCAAAATGGTGTTGCTGTATAATTTTTTGCAGCTCTGCCCTGGCATTCCTTATTTCTAGGCGTTCTCGCCTTTCGATCTCAACCTTGATTTTGTCGCGAAGCGCCTGAATTTGCGACTGAACAAGCGGGGCTTTCTGCCGGGTATCCGCCTTCAAGATGCGCGCTAACTCGCTCAAGGCGGTTGCGGCCGCGCTCAGAGCGCCTTGCAAAATATCGTTTGGCACCGCTGTGATTCCCCTCGTCTGGACTCGCTTGACGGACTCTGAGTTGAAAAATTTGTCCGCCAGGCGGGCGATCTCCGCATGCCTTTCCTCTTGCTGCAGGCCTCCCCGGCGTTCTTCTACTTGCGCGTGCTGCGCTGCCACTGCCCCGGCATTTTCTTTGATAATTTCCTGAATAAGCGCAGCATCCACAACCCGCCCAATGCCCCTT
>CAYMUZ010000018.1:0-10402 GCA_964393875.1 uncultured bacterium
TCGCGTTCCTGTTCGCCGTCTGGCCGCATAAAAACCCCTTTCACCTTGTCCGTGGCGGCGCTTGAATCATTTTTTCAAGCCCCTGCGGTAAGCGAAATCCATAATAAAGAATTTGCCCACCCTTTGCAAGCAAAACGCAGGTCGGAAGAGAATCCACTGCATACAAATCGGCGGCCTTGCCGCTCTCATCCAGTAAGCATGTGTATGAAAAAGGGTGTTTCTCTTTGAATCGCGTCACTTTCGCAGCCGACTCTTGAAGGTCCACCGCCAAAACTTTTAATCCTCGCGCTCCGTACTGCTGATGAATTTTTTCAAGCTCGGACACTTCCGATCTACAGGTCGGACACCACGTCGTCCAAAAAACAAGCAGCACGGGTTGTTGGGCGTAAAGGCGGGCAAGATCCACGGGAGCGCCCTGAAGATCATCGAGGGACGGAAGACTAAAATTGGGCCCTCTTTTTGTTTCCAACAGAGCTTGGGGAGGGCCGCCGCAGCCGGGCCGTTGCCTAGTACCCGCCGCTGAAAAAACCAAAAGACTGAGCGTGAGCGCTGTTAGAGCCATCGCTGCGTTTTTCCTCATATCGTCAGTGATCCAGAAACGCTTGAGCCTGCAATGCGGCTTCACAACCTTCACCTGCGGCGGCCACAAGCTGTTTGACCGCGCCTGCGCGGATTTCTCCGGCCGCGAAAACTCCGGGCACCGAAGTCCGCAACTGGGGGTCAGTCACCACATAACCATGGTCATCCATCTGCACAAACCCCTTGATAAACGCGGTATTGGGATCATGCCCGATGAACACAAAGACACCGTCCGTTTTAAAATCACTCACAACGCTGGTTTTCAGATTCTTTAGCTGAACCCCTTCGACTTTTTTATCGCCCAGAACAGCTTCCACCACCGTATCGAAGATAAATTGAATTTGAGGCGTTGCTCTGGCCCTCTCTTGCAAAATCGGGCTGGCGCGCAGTTTGTCTCTCCGGTGAATAATCGACACCCGTGTGGCAAAACGCGTCAGGAAAAGCCCCTCCTGCAAAGCAGAATCCCCGCCGCCAACCACCACAATTTCTTTCCCTTTAAAAAAAGCTCCGTCGCAGGTCGCACAGTACGACACGCCCCTTCCAGTCAGTTCTTTTTCTTTTGGAACATTCAGCATGCGAAACGAGGCTCCGGCGGCTAGAATCACTGAACGGGCCTGATAAGTTTGAGCGGCCGTCTTGATCTCAAATTCATTTCCTGCCATCTGGATCGATTTAATTTCCTCATAGTCGATTTGCGTGCCGTATTTTTTAGCCTGCGCCTCCATTCTCATGGAAATCTCAGGGCCCGTGACGCCGTCTGGAAATCCGGGATAATTCTCCACCACATCCGTCAGAGCGATCTGTCCGCCCGGAGTCAATTTTTCAAAAAGCGTGGTTGAGAGTTTTGCGCGCGAAGTGTACAGAGCGGCCGTTAAACCGGCACCTCCGCCGCCAATAATGATGACATCCTGCTTCTCTGGCATGACACACCTCCTCGTAATCTAAACGGATGGAAAGAATGAGAGAATAGCGCACACAGCGGGTGGGCTCAAGAGGAAAAGAAATAAAAATACTACGGAACGAACGGGACAAGTTCAAACTTGCGTAACGGCAGCCTGCCCCAGCACTTCTTCCGATGCCAAAACAGGCACCCCCGCTCGAATGGCCAACGCCGCCCCATCCGACGGACGGGCATCGACCTGAAAACGCTCACCGTTTGCACGAACGAGATTCAACTTGGCAAAGAAAGTCCCCCGATCGAGATGATCAATCCATACGGATTCCAGACGCGCCTGCAGGGTTTTCATCACTTCGAGAATTAGATCATGCGTGAGAGGCCTTGGCGGTTTCACGCCTCCCAGATGCAGCTTGATCGCTTGAATTTCTGCCATGCCGATCACAATCGGAAGAAAACGGGAACCTAACTTCTCGCGAAAGACGATGACATTTTCCCCGCGAGTCTCGTCGACTTTAATTTTATTGAGAATCAACTCGATCATGGGGATGGACGCCACGGTCAGGCGTCCTGAGAATCTGCTTCAAGCGGCACAATCGGCGGCTTACCAGAGTTCGATAAAGGCACAAGCTTCGACAATTTAGCAGGCCCACTTTTGTCACGACGAGCTTGCTCCAAATAATGCCGCTGAGCCTGCTTAATTTCAACCAGTTCTTTCTCAATGTTTTCCTGCTCGACGAGAATAGCGCGCATCTTCTCTTCTTTCTGCCGCATCTCGGATTCAAATTGCGCCTGCTCACTCACAAGCAGCTTGAGACGTTCCTCCTTAAGCGACACCTGTTCGCCAAGCTGTTCGCGTTTGTAAACGACATCGCGCTGCTCCAGGCGTACAGTCAAGTCACGAACCTGACGGCGCATAGTTTCAAGGTCACGCTCACGCTCTTCCAACTGGCGTTTTTTTTCGCTGAGCAGAGATTCGTGTCCGGACCGAACCTGTTTGAGTTCATTCAACTCGCGATCCGAAGCCTCGCTGCGGGTCTTCCAGTCACCGGCACTGCGCAAAGCTTCCTGAATCTCACCCGCCAGACCGAGCTCCTTTTGCAAAACAGAATCATGCTCAATTTCGAGAGATTCAATGCGGTTTTGCAAAATTTCAAGCTGAGACACAAAACCGGCGCGTTCCACTTCCATCCGCACCGTAGACTCGCTGACCTGTTTTTCCAGTTCATGGTAGCGCGCAGCCAGCAAGCCATAGTCGGCCATCGACTGCCGCCGAGATTCTTCTTCCTGACAAAGCCGTGTCTCTAGATCCTGCGCGGTTCTCTGCAAATCTTCTGAAAGAGTCTCACGTGATCGAAATTCCGAGGCTTGGATTCTCAGTTGATCCCTTAAACCAGCGATTTCTCCTTCACTGCGGCTGCTCGCTCGGCCGTGATCTAAAAGGGCCTTCTGAGCCTCCGCCAAAGAGGTCTCAAGCTCAAAACCACGCGCGCTGGCTTTTTCAAGCAGCCCTTGCAAGCGCGCCAGAGCTGTTTGGGCCTCTTGTTCAAGACTCTGATAATTTTCTTGAGCTTCCTGCAATAATCCAGACTGGTCGAGGGCGGCAGATTCCAGAGATTGAATACGCAGAAGAGCTTCTTTTTCCGAATTCTCCAAGGCCGCTTTCAAATCCTGCGACTGCCGGCGCAAATTTCCGGCTTCCTGAACAAGCCGGGTGGTTTCTCCCCGCGAAATTTGCAGCGCTTGCTCACTCTCCATCAGCTTTTTTCGACCCTCGGCAAGCTCACCTTCAACCTGCCTTAGATTCTGAATCGTTTCATCCTGTCAAATTTTTAAGCGTTTGGCTTCTTCCTGCGCCGCTCCCAATTTATTTTCGTAAAGAACACGCGCCTGACGATACTCTTCTTGCAAAGCCGCCAGCCGCTGTTCGGAAATCTTCCACAAATCACGCTGACGGATCCGTTCCTTTTCTGCTTCCGCACTGCGCCCGAACTCACTCAAAGCATCGCTCAGGCGGCTTTCACGATCCGACAGTGTCTGCCGCAAACGATGGGTCTCTTCCTCAAGCTTCTCAAATTTTTCACGCCAGACAATCGCCTCTTTTTCAAGTCTGCGGATTTGAGAGGCATCGCGAACATCTTCAGAGGAGGGCGCTAGCAACCGGCTTTCTTTCTTGCCGGACGACATCGAATTGGGGGAAAGCTCCTGTAGAGACCTCAATTCGTAGAGCGCTTCTTCAGGATTAAGTCTGTACTGAGGCTCCATTGACTCTTGCGTCTGGAAGCCCGACTCGAGAAAAGAAATGTCCGGCTGTTCCGGCCAGACCGTCCGATAGCATTTACGCTTCACGAACACATCATTGCTCAAAAACATTTCGCCGTTCAAATGGGTGAAATAATCTTTGGCCCTGACGGCAGTGGCTCGGGGCAGATTGTCGAGAAGGATAATGGGCGTGTTTTTAACCAGATCGAGCGCCTCATCAAGGGAAAGCCGAAGCGCTTCTGAAATCTTCTGGGCGATCTTATGTCGGTCGATTTCGCTAGAGACTGGGTTGAGAATCAAACTCCAGTTCTGTTCCTTGTCCTGATTCTTTTTGTTCCCCAAAAGCATAATGAATGGCGGAGCCCCCTTCCCGTGCGGGAATGAATTTTTACAACTTGAAACTGCAGAGAACCTAACAAAGCATGTCTTTAAAACGTAATGCGATCGGCAATGTCGTAAATGACCGGCATTTCCCAGTACTCGCCAACCAACACTTTAAGGATTCCCATCAACGAAAAAATACCCAGCAAGACAAAAGCCGCCGTGAAAACAAGCTCCCCTAAAATAGGCACCGCCCTGAGGATCCCTGCGGCGACTTCCAGGATAAAGAGCACGAGAGCTTGTTTGCCATGAAATTGAGCAAACTTACTCTCTTTTTTTAAAAAAAGAGGCACAAAACAAAGCACCGAAAGATACCCTATCGCCGCAAAAAACTTGGCGTCTTTGATTTCAAGATCATCAGAGGGGGCTGTTGGAATCCTATCTTCCGTCGTCATGAATGCTTTTGGCTCCCTACAAGAGCCTATCTGGATAGGCTCTAAGAACTTTCCAAGAAACGGCGGTATTATAGCAGTCGACCTAGGTGCGTCAAGGCGCATCTGCCTGAGGGGAAATAAGGAAACGCACGCACAATCAATGGCGATCATTCTTGGAGCATCGCCCCGCCCGGTCGAGGCGTTTATTTTGGATAGAAGCAGAATTCGCGCACCGGTTTTCCATCCATAAGATGCTCGCTTAGAATCCGCTCCATTTTCTCAGGGGTCACTTGGTCATACCATACATTGTCCGGATAAACGGCCACGAGCGGCCCGCCCTTACAAATTCCGAAGCAGTGGCATTGGCTTCGCAGGATGCGCTCATCGCCAAGAGAAGGGTTAATCTCTTTTAATTTTTCTTTGAGTGATTGGTAAAGTTGGGTGGAAACCTCGGGGGCGCAGCGCGGTCCTGTGCAGACAAAAACATGCCTCTTAAACGGTTCAATCGCTGGTTGTGAATTCAACTCGCTCATACATTAGGTCTTGCGCGTGCAAACCGCCGGCAGGGTCGCTTCCATGGGGATAATGAAGGTGCCCACTTCGTCCACACCCACCAAAATACGGCGCAGCATAAACACAATGCCTTTGCCAAAACCGGTAAGCGCTCCAATACCGCCGGCATCACGAATGTCAGCCGCCATCGTGCAAGGAATTTCGGCGGGGCTTGAAAGCACATTCCCAAGCCCGCGTACAAATTTTGTACCTGAGGCCACAGCCGTATCCCCCAGAGTCTCCTCGCCGGCCCAGGAAATACCCGCACCCGCGATTAAAGCGCCTAAAATGAGCAGCCTATACCTGTTTTTCATATCTCTCCCGTCGTCCCGTTCAGGGATGAGCTGCAGCGGCTGCAGCCGGCCTGACATCCGACTTGATGGAGTTCGAAGAAGCGGCCTTCTTTTCCACACTGGCCACTTCAGATTTTAGGATGAAAGTGTCGTGTCCCGGCACAAAGGGTTCCGCTTTGGGACCGCCATCACTGTTTAAACCGGCTGTGATGTGCTGTCCGGCCGCCACCGACAACCAGTCGGGATGGACGGTATCCGAAAATCTTGCCTGCCCACGAAAAACATCCAGTCGTGTATACAATTTGCTCAAAAAAGGATAGACCCACACACTCAAAAACCCATGGTCGGTCACAGACACAGCGTTGGGCGTGTGCAGTTCAAAAAAGACACCTTCTCCGGCCGGAGCATGATCGGCCTTGAGCATCCCAAAATTAAGTTCGATCACAACCGTTCCCCGCTGCGCATCGCGAGGGAGAGCCTTCACGAGCACATCGGCCCTATCGCTGAGTTCGATCATTCCGAAAGGCATTTTAATTTCAACAATGCCCTCATCCTCCACAGAAATACGATCCCCAAGCCCCACAGACATGCCGGTGGCAACAGGCTGCCAAACGCTTTCACCGGCTCTAAGTAGAATCGCATTCCCCTCAAGCGTTTCCACGCTCAGTGTTTCAGCCCGCAATAGAGCCGGCACGGCGGTCGTCATAAGAATGCACAAAAAAAAGTAGTATCTCAGTTTCATAAGAGGTTCCTTTGGCGGCCCCGCTCAGGGGCCGATGAATTGACCCTCGCGGCAAGGCCGGGGGGCCGCATGATCATAAATCATGGGTGATCGGGCTGCAACGGCAAATATGAGAAAAACGCTCTCCCCCAGGGAACAAAAGGGCTTTTCGGGGCTCCCAGGCTCTGCAAAACAATCACATAGGCGTTGGTGGGTCCCAAGCCTTAATCGCGGCGGAGCAGGCGCCAGGGCCTGAATTTCAAATCGTGTGTCATATCACGGACATTCGCCGATGTCTCCTGAAGATTTGCAATAATCAGCCCCAAGTCCTCGCTATGCGCATTCATCAGCCCGTTTAAACGTTCCATCATGGGGTTCAGTGAAGCAGTCAGTTGATCCATTCTATCTGCCATCAGATTCATTTTTCGGACCAGAAGATGCATGGGGATCGGATCGGTTCCAGCAATAGTTTTGCCTTTGGCCAGCGGGGAAGCATCCGGCTTTCCAGGCGAGAGCTCCAGAAATTTTTCACCCATCATCCCGAGCGTGTCGATGGTCGCTTGCATGTCATTGCGGACCACAATCGCGGGATCCATTGACAACGTGATTAAAATCGGCTTGGCTTGAGAAGGCCTCGCCTCAATATTCAGAACTTTGCCCACCTCATACCCCGCAAACCGCACCGGCGCATTTTTTTCAAGACCGCTGATGTAGCCAAACTCAACCTGCCAGGTCTGGTTTTTACCGGCGGTAAAATGCCCCACCATAAAAGTCAGCCCCGTCAAAAGCGCCACTGAAACAGTGATAAGAATGCCTGACTGCACTTCTTCTTTGGAGTAAGACATGCGTTGCCTCCTTACAAAATCAGTTAGGCTCTGTAAAACAATAACATAGACATTTGGAGGGCCTTACGTTTCCAACAGTCCCTGGAGATAAGCCTCGCAGGTTTGCTGAAAAGGAATGGGGCCCTCGTGTTCGCCGTGAATAAACTGCCGGATATAAGAATTTTCATTTTCTTGAATTTCTTTGGCACTGCCGGCCGCAAGAACTTTCCCCTTGTGCAACACAATCATTTGATCGGCAATGCGAAACGCACTTTTCATCTCGTGCGATACGACGACCGAAGTGATTTGAAGTTTACGGCTTAGATCCAGAATTAGCTGATCAATCATGCTGGCGGTAATGGGGTCGAGCCCCGCACCCGGTTCGTCGTAGAAAACAATTTTTGGATCAAGCGCAATGGCCCGCGCAAGCGCCACACGTTTTTTCATCCCTCCGGAAATTTGATGGGGCATGAAATGCTCAAATCCAGTCAGTCCGACGAGTTCCAACTTAACCTTGACAATAATCTTGATGATTTTTTCGGAAAGATCGGTGTGTTCGCGCAAAGGGAGCGCTACATTTTCACCGGCGCTCAGAGAGTTAAACAGCGCAGAACCCTGAAAGAGCATGCCGAACTTGCGCTTAACAGCGTTCATTTTTTTCTCGGGCAAACCGACAATGTTTTCACCGTCGAGATGAATGATGCCTTCATCGGGTTTTAAAATACCCGCCAAATGCCTGAGCAGCGTACTCTTGCCGCAACCGGATCCCCCCATTATCACGGTAATCTTCCCTTCCGGAATTTCAAGATGGACTCCGTCAAGCACGGTTCGATCTTCAAACCGCTTGACCAGATTCTTCACTGTAATCATACTTTTTACAGCAGCAGACATCTCTCTGTTTCTTCAACCTTCTGGCTTTAAGAACCTATCCTGGAAACGCATAGTAAAGTACCGCTGTAGCCAGGCAATCGACCCCTAGAATCAAGACAATTGAAATCACCACCGCCGACGTCGTGGCTTTGCCCACTCCCTCAGCGCCAAGCTCCACACTCAGCCCCTGATAACAGCTCACAAGTGAAATCAGTCCCGCAAAAAGAAAACTTTTAATCAGGCCGGTATAGATATCTTTGAGAACGAGCGCCTCGAACGTTTTATCCAAATACATGTATGGATTGATATGCAGGCCGAACACGGAAATTAAAAATCCTCCAGCCATACCCATGATGTCTGCAATGACCGTCAGGAGCGGCAGGACAATCAAAAAAGCCAGGCAGCGCGGAGCCACTAGGTAGCGCACAGGATTGAGCCCCATGGTCGAAAGCGCATCAATTTCTTCGGCAACTTTCATGCTGCCAAGCTCTGCGGCAAGCCTTGCGCCCACACGTCCGGAGAGTACAATGGCCGCCACGAGCGGCCCCAGCTCGCGAGTCACCGACACGCTTACAAGACTACCGGTATAAAGTTGGGCGCCAAACTGGCGCAGTTGATAAGCCGCCTGCAGCGCCAGCACCATTCCCACAGAGAGGCCCACCAGGCAGATGACGGCCGTCGAGTGAACTCCCATCAGAACAATTTGGTGCGTCACATGGCGTACGCGTACGGCCTTGCGGTCAAAAAAGATGCGCCCGAAAACCGCGCAAACACTGGCACCGAGAGCCCCCAGCCGGCTGACACCCGCGAGAAGTTCCGCAACCATCCGCCCAATTTTTCCGAAAAAATCTGTCATGGGGATAAAAAAGGGAGTCCGTGTGCCTGTGCCCAGATCAAAGGCACGCAACGGTAATCGCATCCGCCTCGGAGCCTGCCAGTGTAAAAACTTTGTCGAGCTTGGCAATTTCAAAAACACTGCGCACCGTGCTCACCAGCTCCGCCAGCACAAGCCGTCCGTCAAAACGCTTGGCTTTTTGAAAGGCTTCTACAAATGTCGCAAGGCCGGAACTGTCGATATAGCTGACCGCTTTGAGATTCACCACGATTTTATGGCCTTGTGTTTCAGAGACTTTCTGCAACTTTTCACGCAATACGGGCGACGTGTGAAAATCCAGTTCCCCCGCTAACTCAAACACGGTCACATTGCCATTTTGACGTTCAGAGACTTTCATAGAACGACACCTCGCTTTTTATCCGGCGATGCGGCCGGAGTCTTTTGGCTGTTTGAGATATTTGACCAGATGAAGAAGGTTGCCGCTCGTGCACGATTCATCGTAATGGATTTCGTCCATCAGAGTACGCGTCAAAAAATTGCCGAGTCCTCCCGGTTTTCTAGGAGGAAGCTCGGGCGCCGGGGATTCCAAAGGGTTAAACTTTTCGCCATCATCACGGATCGAGAAGGTGATTTTATCCGATCCCGGGTGGATGGAAAAACCAATCGTGCCCGACCTTCCCGCATAGGCATGGCGAATGATGTTGCTCAGGCGTTCATCTACGGCCAAAATCACTTCAGCCGCTGACTTTTCATCCATGCCGGCCGCCTTCAGCACTTCGCGTAAGCGTTTGCGAACTCCGCTGAGCTCAGCGGAATCGGCCCGAATCATCCACGAAATTTCAGTATCCATCCTAAAAACCGTGACCTGTCAGTGCCTTGATTTGACGGCGCAGAGCGGAAGCGCCCTCGCGCGGAGAGCGTGACCGCTGCGGTACGGGGTGAAACCGCAGGTCGCTTTCAAGATTAACACCGTCACCCACTTGTTTTGTCCCAAGGGTTGTCGCCTTCAATGTATGCGGAATGACAGCGATCGTGATGCGACCTCCACAAGCTTCTTGAAGAGTCAGGCTGACCCCATCCACGGCCACCGATCCTTTGGGCGGCATCCTCTCACGTAGTCGCGCCGGCACGCGGATACCGATTTGCCACGAACGCCCGTATTTTTCTACCGATGCCACCCGCCCAACCCCCTCCACATGCCCGCTCACATAATGGCCGCCCACACGATCTCCAAAACAAAGCGCCCGCTCAAGATTCACCCGTTCACCCACAGAGAGAGTTCCAAGCGTTGTGCTTTTTAGAGTGGCTGGCACCACATCCGCCTCGAAAGCCGTTTTATCAAACGCCGCCACCGTCAGACAAACACCACTCACGGCGATACTCTCGCCCAATTGCACTTTTTTTTCAGGTTTGAGAAAACGAATTTTTAATCGCCTTTTGCTTCCAGCTGTTTTCACGAAGACCACTTTACCCTGATTTTGGACAATCCCTGTAAACATCAAAAATCACCCTCGAGAATAAAATCTTCCCCCAACCGCCGGCTAGTCATCGAGTGCAGGCGAAAAGCTTTTTCCGGACGGCAAACACCCGCACCTTCCACCGAAGTCTTTGCCGTGCGACCGCCGATAATTTTCGGTGCGGTGACGAGCATAAGCCGGTCTACAAATTTGCTTTCAATCAGCGACCAGGCCGTTTCAGCGCCGCCCTCGCACAAAAGGGATGTGACGCCAAGCGCCCCCAACTTCTTCAAGAGTACTTTGAGATCCAACCGGCCTTTCCTCGAGGGAGTGCCCAGCCAAACCACACCATGGCTCAA
>CAYMUZ010000019.1:0-7513 GCA_964393875.1 uncultured bacterium
GGGGGAGTCGGTGAATTTTGGAACCGGCCGCGATGTTAGTGTGAAAACCATTGCGCATAAAATCATCAAACTGTGCAATAGCCGTTCGCCGATTGTCCACATCGATAAACGCCTGGCGGAAGTGAAAAAACTGCGTGTGGATGCCGCCTATGCCAAGAAACTTTTTGGCTGGAAACCGGTGATCGGTATTGACGAAGGGCTCAAGAAAAATATCGCATGGATGCGCGCCAACAGGCCTCCGGCGTAACGGCAGCGTCCATGATTCATCCGTCCGCTTTAATCGACCCCACGGCCAAAGTCGGAAAGGGAACCCGGATCTGGGCTTTTGTCCAGGTGGCGGAGCATGCGGTGATCGGAAAAAATTGTGTGATTGGTAACGGGACGTACATCGACCGCCGGGTGCGTATCGGCAATGACGTGCGGATTCATAATAAAGCCCTGCTTTATCACGGCGTGATTCTGGAAAACAAAGTTTTTGTCGGTCCAGGGGTTTGCTTCACGAACGATCGCTGGCCTAAAAGCGGGGTAACCCGGAACCTTCAGGGGGTGTCCTGGCGTGTGAAGCGCGGCGCTGCCATTGGAGCCAATGCGACGATTCTGCCCGATGTGACGATTGGGCGTTGCGCGGTGGTGGGCGCGGGTTCGCTTGTCAGTTCAGACGTTCCCGATCACGCGCTCGTTTACGGAAATCCGGCACGTATTCGCGGGGTGGTTTGTGCCTGCGGGCAAGTGACCCACGCTAAAGATTTTCCTATGCGCAAAAAAAAAATGGTTTGCAGCCATTGCCGGCATCGATTGAGTGTGCCGAAACAAAAAGATTTAAGGTGAGTTTTTTATGGCGCAAAAGACCCAGCAAATAATCCCTCTTTCCGACGCCAATCTTCCGGAAACACGTGATTTCTGGAAGCGCGGAGAAGCCGGTCGGGCTTATGACCAGGAATTTAAAAGCTTGACGGGCTGGTACGTCAATGAATCGGAGATACGTCCGGTTCGTGATTTGGTGGAGGACTTTCACGGTAAGCGCGTGCTTGATGTGGGCTGCGGCACAGGCAGGTATCTGGGGCTTTACCCGGGCGACAACCAAATGGTCGGCGCGGATCTATCGACAGCGATGATGGTGGAGGCGCGCCAAAAGAAGCCGTCGGCTTTTTTTGTTTCTGCGTCTGCCGATCAATTACCCTTTCCCGACAGCTCCTTCGATGTGGTGATGTCGGTGAGAGTGCTTCAGCATCTGCGTGACCAGCAGGCGATGGTCAGCGAGATGGCTCGAGTGACCAAGCCGGGTGGGCGTGTCATTTTGATTTCTTATAACGGTTGGTCACTGCTCGGATTGTACAAGCAGATCCGCCTCTCGTGGGTGGGGCGGGTACTCAATATTCCCTTTAAGTTTATTTTGGGGCGGCGGTCTTTTTTTAATCCCTGGGGATTTAAATACGATAACTATTGTTCCCTGCCTGAACTCTCGGGCATGATGCGTCGTGCGGGCCTGCAAGTCCGCACGGGGTGGGGATTGACCTGCGGAATGCCATGGTTCCTGAATGACTTTTTCATCGGAAAAATTCTGGAGCGGCTGGCCAGGCCTCTTTTTCACGCATTTTTAAAGGGACTGCTTTTTCTGGACCGGACGATTGCACGTGTTTTCCCCCTCAAGTACGTCACGGATAAAATTTTGGTGGTCGGATTTAAACCTGAATGAAACTGCGCGTGCTGCTTTCAGCTTCGAGCCTCGCCTGGGCTGAAATTCTTGATCAGGAAAAAGTGGATTACCGCGTGGCCGGTGCGGAAGGAATTTCTACGCTGCCGGAAGAACCCGTTTTGATTCTTGCCCGTCGAGCGTCCGTTTCCGAACTGCGCGTGGTCTGTGACTTTCTCGAGCGAGGCGGTGCGGTCATCGCAGACCCGCTCACGGGTACAGGGTTGGCCTATCCAAAAGAGTTCCGCCGCATTTTTATTTTAGATCAAGCGGTTCCGCGCGAGTGGCAGTGGCGGGGTGCCGCGCACAAAAAATTTATTTTTGGCGAGGTTTTTGTGACCGAGGTTGGCGCTAGAGAGCCTCGGGGCGTTTTGCGCCGCAAAGCGGTTGACGTTTTGCGGCGTGCATTTTGGGTCTGCGGGTTGCCGTATGTTCATCTCTGGTATTACCCGTGGCGTTACGAAAACCTGTTCGGTTTCCGGTTTGATCTGGATGAATATGAGCCAGACGATTTTCCCGTACTGCAGCAATTGGCAGATCGATATGCCGGAGCTGTGACGTGCATGGTCAATATGCACTCGTATGAACCGCATGAGGCGCTGCTATTGAGGCTGCACCGCGCAGGCGTCGAAATGGGGTCGCATGGGTTTATTCACCATGTGTATCAATCGGAGGCACAAAACCGATGGAATTTGAAAAAGGCAGCCGCCTTGCTGGAACGGACGAGCGGACCCGTCCGTGGATTTTCCGGGCCTCACGGAACATGGGGTTCGTCACTGCAACATGTGCTCGAGGAGATGCACGAGTACAGTTCTGAATTTGCACTTGACTACGACAACTTTCCCTTTTATCCCGCCCCCGATGGAAAAAAATCAGGTGTATTGCAAATACCCGTCCATCCGGTATGCGAAGGCGTGTTCATGGAGAGACATGGGTATCAAGCACCCATGATCGAACAGTATTTTCAAGCGGTTTTGCGGGAGCGTTTCGCGCGGCATGAGCCGGTTTTTATTTTCGGACACGCGGAGCGTCGTATTGGACGCCACCCCGAAATTGTCGACCATCTTTTTCGCGATGCGGGGAACAGCCCGAAACTCTGGCAGGTGCAGATGGGGGCGTTTGCCGGCTGGTGGAAAAAACGCAATGCCTGGACGGTGTCCGCCGAATTCGAAGCCGGGAAAATTTCAATACACTCGTCCACGGTGGATTCGGATGCCGGGGTTGAAATTGTTCTGCCCGATACGCACGGATCGGTGCTTGCGCTGCAGGCCGTCGAAGGTTCGCGGCCGCTGGCTGATTTTTCAGGGGCCGTCCGTTATCCCCGGGTGCCCGTGGAAACTCACGAAGAATTATTTTCACATTCCTGGCTAAAGCGCAGTCGATTGGCGCTCAAGCACGGCCTGGATTGGGAGATTAAAACGCCGGTGAGTGACTATCTCTTGGAGTCTCCGCGCGATTATGCGCGCGCAGGTCTGCGGAAAATTCATGATGCGATTCGGTCTTTATCCCCTCACTCCCACCGTGCGGTTTCTTTAGGGGACAGGTCGTGAGTGCCGACCTGTCCCCTAAGGACGAATTATCACGGAGGCTAAGCGTTGTTGTCATTACTAAGAATGAAGAAAAAAAACTGGGCGATTGTCTTGCCTCGGTTCCGTTTGCAGGCGAAATGATTGTGGTGGACGACTACAGTACTGACGCCACCGAACGGGTGGCCCTGGAGCATGGCGCGCGATTTGTACAGAATCGGTTTGAGAATTTTTCTGCGCAGAAAAATTATGCCATGTCCCTGGCGCGGGGAGACTGGATTTTGCAGCTGGATGCCGATGAACGCGTCACGAGCGAATTGGCGCAGTCAATCCAGACGGTGATGGGGGAGCCCGCGGCTCGCGAGGGCTACTTCCTCATGCGGGAAAACTTTATTTTTGGAGGGCCGATGCGTTACGGAGCCAATGGGCGTGACTGGCAGTTGAGGTTAGTGCGCCGCGGGCGCGGGCAGTACCGGGGCGTGGTGCACGAACGGATTGAGGTGAGGGGGGAACCGGGGCGGTTGACGGGGGTTTTGCGCCACTATTCCTACCAGACTTTGAAAGATTATTTCGCCAAATTTCCGCTTTTCACCGATCTGGACGCGCAGAAAATTTTTGAGCAGGGAAAAAAACCTGGATTTTTATCCCTGGGCATCAAACTGCCGCTGGATTTTATCCGCTTTTACATTTTCAAACTTGGATTTCTGGACGGCTTCCGCGGATTGTTGTATCAACTGCTGGCTTCCTACTACATCCTCATCCGGCATCGCAAGGCCCGAGCCTTATTTCGCGCGGCACGGAATGGATAGCCCTGCGGCCAAACAGCCCGCCCTCATTCTCGGGATGGTTCAAATCGCACAAACCTAAGTTTTTTTGCCTCAATCCGCGCGATTTGCTAGAATTATCGAATTGTTTAACCCGATTAACATGGCCAAAGCGGCCCAAGGAATTGTGCATTCATGAACACTCAGCTTCACCTCTCACTGCAGGAGAAGTCTCCTGCGATTCGCGCCGCCCGGTGGCTGCTTGAATCCGGCATTCAGGAATCGGGTATGGACGTACGCTATCGCGGCGGAATGTACGCCTGGCTTGATCTTAAAACAGCAGCCTACCCTTTTATTTATTCGGAAATCACCGGTTATGCGGTCAACGCGTATTTGTTCTTCTACGCACTGACCAAGGATGCCAAATGTTTGGAGGCCGCTCGTCTTGCCGCCGACTGGCTGCTTGCCCACAGGTACAGCGACAGCGGGCTTGTGCGTACGCGCTTGAATCATCCGGCGTTTGATCAGCCGTATTTTGAGAACTGGACGTTCACTTTTGACCAGTGGATTATTGTGTACGGATTGGCCTGTCTGGCGGAAGTGACCCGGGAATCCACGTATCACGAGGCGGCCCGGTCGATGGCCGATTTCCTCCTGGCTCAAACCGTCAAACCCGATGGGTCGTTCTACCCGGTTTACAACGTCACCCGGAGCCGTTCTGAAGAAACAAATGACAAATGGTCGCGAGAATCCGGGAG
Source organism: uncultured bacterium (assembly GCA_964393875.1). Taxonomy (GTDB): domain Bacteria; phylum Omnitrophota; class Omnitrophia; order Omnitrophales; family Aquincolibacteriaceae; genus JAHFHB01. The sequence continues at coordinate 4,742 of CAYMUZ010000019.1, forward strand.
TTTTCATGCCAAAGCGTTGATGGCACTCGCGAAGCTCGCCGCGCTGACGCAAAAATCTGAGTATCGCGGCGCCGCCGATGCGCTTTGCCGCTGGACGATGGATCGTCAACAAAAAGACGGCCGGTTTATTACCCAGCAGAGTGACGGATCGACCCATCTTCATCCCCACTTCTATACGCTTGAAGGGCTTTTGTCTTACGGCCTTTCTGAAAAAAAAGATGCGGCGATCTCTGCAGCCCGCCGCGGGCTGGAGTGGGCGCTTGATTTGAGCGGCCAGAACGGGCAGCTTTACTGTTTTTTTAGCGAGGGCAGTTTCCTTCCTTTTATACTGGCGGATAATCTGACTCAGGCTCTGCGCGTCGGCGCTGCGATGGAGAGTCACGGCCTCTTGGAAGGACGCCATGCGGCATTGGAAGCGCTGCACACCCGGCTGCTTTCCTTTCAGCTTTTAGCCGGCCGTGAGCAGGGAGGCTTTTTTTACGGTCAGGAAGAAAACGGTCAAATTCATTACCACGTCAATGCCTGGGTCACTATGTTCGCCGCGCAGGCCCTGGCGGTTTCAGAGCCGATGGCGGCTGCTCACATGCCCTACGACATGTCTTTTTTTGTGTGAGTCATTTCACACAAGTGTGTTAAATCCATCTGCGATTGGAGGTCTTTTTGAATCTGCGCCGTAAACGCGTGTTGATTGCTTTCGGCACGCGTCCGGAAGCGCTTAAATTTGTTCCCCTCATCAGGGCCTTTGAAAAGGCGAATGACTTTGATTGTTTTGTTTGCTTGACCGGCCAGCACCGCCAGATGCTCGATCAGGTCGTTGATCTTTTTAAGATTAAAATTGATACAGATCTGCGTCTGATGCGGACGAATCAATCGCTGGAATATGTCAGCGGCCGTGTGATTCAGCGTTTTGGGAAAGTGATTAAGAAGGTCAATCCCGATGTCATTTTTGTGCAGGGTGATACGGCCTCTGCGTTGATGGTTGGCATCGCAAGTTTTTATGCGAAGAAGAAAATTGCGCATCTTGAGGCCGGTCTGCGGACGTGGAACAAGTTTCAGCCGTTTCCCGAAGAAATGAACCGGGCTCTGCTCTCGCATCTTGCCGACTTTCACTTTACCCCGACGCATCAGGCCACCGCCAATCTTTTGAAAGAGGGGATTGATCGTAAGGATATTTTTGAAATTGGAAATACGATTGTGGATACGGTCGGCCTTGCGGTTCCGCTCGTCAAGAGAAGCTATCCCATTTTTCAAAAAATTGATTTGAAGAAAAAACTTTTGTTTGTGACCGCTCACCGGCGCGAAAGTTTTGGGGAGGGGCTGGACGGTATTTTTACCGCCCTAAAACGCATTGTTCAGCGATTTAAGAATGTGGAAGTCGTCTATCCCGTGCATCTCAACCCCCATGTGGTCGGGCCGGCGCACCAACGGCTTGATGGAATTGACCGCCTCCATCTGTGCCGTCCGCTGACCTATGAAGAAACGACGTGGTTGATGGCGCATTGCTACGCAATTTTGACGGACTCCGGCGGTATTCAGGAAGAAGCGCCGAGTTTTAAAAAACCGGTGCTTGTATTGCGCAACGTGACTGAACGTGCGGAGGGCATCCGTGCGGGGGTGGCGCGGCTCGTGGGTACGGATCCGGAAAAGATTTTTAGAGAGACTGAAAAAATTTTAACCCGGCCCACTCTTTACCAACGGATGCAAGCCGGCAAAAATCCCTATGGAGATGGGCATAGCTCTGAGCGTGTCCTGGAGGTTCTGCGCAAACGGCTGGAAGTGATTTCATAAGTTTGCAGGGAACACTCATCGGCTCCCTACCCGTCATTTTTCATGAACATTCGAATGGTCATTCTTAATTACCGGGGCAAAGAGCTTTTGCCGCAATGCCTGCCGAGCATCGTGGCGGCGGCGGAGGCCTCGCGGCATTCCGTCAAAATAACCCTTCTGAATAATCCCAGCGGCGAAACCGATGAGGGGCTCGAGTACGCCAAGCGTGAGTTCCCTCAGGTAGATCTTTGGCAATCGCCTGAGAATGCGATTCTTTGCTCTTACAACCTCTATCTGCCGGAAGTGACGGAAGCGGTGGTGATTTTACTGAATAACGATATTCGTGTGGATCGGGGTTTTGTGGATCCTTTGGTCCAGGCCTTTGAAAACGATTCCCTGGTTTTCATGACCGCGCCCAAGGCCATGAGTTTTGACGGCCGGCAGGTGACGGCCGGCTGTGCAAAAGCCGGTATCCGGTGGGGCATGTTTTGGTGCAGCGCCCACTTTCCAGGCTATCTGGCCGAGGCCGACACCCCTTCGCAGACTTACTCGTCAGGCTTTGGTGCTTTTTCCCGTGAGAAATTTCTAAAACTGGGCGGCTATGACCGGCGTTACCTGCCCGGCATCATGGAGGATGTGGATCTCAGCTGGCGTGCCCGGCAGGCGGGGTACAAACTTTTGTATGAGCCGCGCGCGGTGGTGTACCATATCGGTCAGGCGAGTTTTAAAAAAGTTTTTGGAGAAAACGAAACAAGTGTGATTGCCCACCGGAACACGTTTTTTTTTATGTGGAAAAATTTTCGCGCCCCCCAATTCTGGTTTGAGCACCTTTTCTTTTTGCCCCTGCGTCTGATGGCCGCTTTGCTGAGAGGGCGGGGGGATATCCTACGCGGTTTTTGCCGGGCGGTGGCCGCTCTGCAGGGAGGCCGGCCGTGAAGTTGAATCATTTTTTTTTCAGCCGTGCCTGCGCCATCAGTCTGATGGTCTTTTTTGCCGGCATGGCCT
>CAYMUZ010000020.1:0-8256 GCA_964393875.1 uncultured bacterium
TTAATTACTTCACACCTGAAACGTGTCTCATGAAAAAGAAAATGCCTTTTTTAGTACCAAACCTGTTTGAACGTGAAAAACTTATCCGGATGGGGAAAACGCTGCGTGAAGCCTATGCCGCTGCACAGCCCTTTCCCCACATTGTCATTGATCAATTTATGCAAGCGGATATCCTGGCGCAGGCTTTGAGCGAGTTCCCGCATCCTGATCCATCGATTTTCTATTCTTATGACAATCCGCTGGAGAAAAAGCTGGCCTTCGATCAGATTTTTGAGCTGCCACCCATGATTCGAGAAATCCTGATTCAAATGAATGCCCCTGTTTTCCTCCGTTTCCTCGAGGAGCTTACGGGCATTGACGGGCTTATCCCCGATCCTTACTACCGCGGTTGTGGACTTCATTCGGTGGAAAGAAATGGGAAGCTCGACATTCACTTAGACTTTAATAAGCATCAAAAGCTGGGGCTTAATCGTAAGCTCAATTTGATCCTTTACCTCAATAAAAACTGGGACGAGGGTTTTGGGGGCAGCCTCGAATTGTGGTCTGCTCTCAAGAAGAATGAGGCCTGGGTTCTTCATCAGTGTGAGAAGAAAATAGCGCCTCTTTTCAATCGGCTCATTGTCTTTGCCTGCACCGAACGATCTTTTCACGGGCACCCGGAACCCTTGAATTGCCCGGCGGGCTGGTCACGTAAAGCCCTTATGACTGCTTACTATGTGAGCCCAGCGACTGTCAAGGAGCAGGAAGACCCCCATTCAACGGTTTACATGAAGCGCCCGGGTGACCCTGCGGATGAGAAATTAGAGGAGCTTAGAAAAAGCCGGTCTTACGGTCGATTGGTAAGTAACATTCAAAATCAGCTCACGTCTTAGGAAAAATTCTGCAGGCAAAATTTTTCATACGCAGGCACCACGAGCGCGGCATCCCCAGCCATCTCAATCTTCCCTTTTTCAAGCCAGAGGGCCCTCTGACAGTATTGTCTTACCGCAGTCATGTCATGGGTGGCCATCAGGAAAGTTTTTTCAGGATTCATCAGGCGCTTAAAATAATCTTGTGTCTTTTTTTGAAACTGAAGATCGGCTAAAGAAGTGCTTTCATCAAACGCAAGGCACGGCTCGTCGACTTGGACAAACACGGAAAATGCCAAACGCTGAATTTGCCCGGAAGACAAATTCTTGACGGGCACATAGAGAAAATCTCCAAGTTCAGAAAAAGAAAGGATGGCCTCTAACTTTCTTTTGATCTCGTCAACGCAAATTCCATAGAAAGCCCCCACGATGTAAATATTTTCCTGTACGGAAAGGTAAGGATTTAAACCGATGCCGTACTGGAAAAGGGGTGTGAGGGGGGCTGATCTCGTCACGATTCCTTCCGACGGCAAAAAAATTCCGCAGGCAATCCTGAGCAGAGTTGTTTTACCTGCGCCATTCCTGCCGATGATCGCCACTTTGTCACCGCGGCGAAGATCAAAAGAAACATCTTTAAGGGCAAAGATTTTTTTTTGAACCTCATGCCGATTCAGCAGCGACTTGGTGAGGCGAAACAGGGTCTTCTCGGATTTGTATATCCGGAAGCTTTTGCTTACCCGATGAAAGGAAACAACTTCTTTACGGTTCATTCTTGGATGATTTGTTTTTCTAATTTCTTGAACAAGTAAGCCCCGAGCGCAAAAAAAATGATGGAATACGCAATCGATCTAGCCAGTATTGCAAATAAATCATGGGGCGGCAAGGTCTCCACAGAAAACAGCGACAGATAAGTCATGAGATAGGGGGTGATGGGGTTGAGCCAGAAAATGAGTACGCGGGCTAAATGGGAAAGCATTTCAGGTTTATAGAAAATAGGAGTCGCAAAGTAAAGCATCGGCACAAGTCGATTCCATATTTCTGTGATGTCCGCGGCAAGACAATCAAATCCAGCCAACAGTAAGCCTACGCCGATTGAAAGGGCCAGATAAAAAAACGAGACCAGGGCAATAAGAGGTAATTGACGAATGGACATTCCATGACTCAGGGCGGCGATCACAACACAGAGAACGATTTCAACCATGAACTTAACAACCGGAACTGCAAGGGGGGCTAAAATCAATACCTCAGGCGGCGTGAGTGAGTTAAGAATGATTTCGCGGCTGCATTTGATGGCGTTCATTGTGATTTGAACGACGCTCGCAAAAAAATTAAGCGTGATGATCCCAATGAGAAGTCTAAGGGGGAAGAGGGGGATTTGCTTGCCGAAGCGGTCTCTGAAGATCGCGTAAAGCACCAAGAAAGTCATGAGCGGACCTATGAAACTCCACAAAGCTCCGAGCACTGTGCGGTAGTCACTCGACTTAAGATGCATTCGCATCAAAACATAAAGAAGATTAATGTGCTTTTGTAAAGATCTTCTGTTCACGCCGAGCCCCAGCGAAGCTGCCGCAGATACTGCCACGTTCGAATTTTTACTTGGAGGGCTATAACAGGTTTCGAACATAACCCGAAAACCATACCGAGAAACATCACCGCGCCATCCAGTGGGAGAAAGAAAAGCGTCGCCAGAAAAAAAGCCGCACCACGTGCACGGACCATTCGCCACAAAAAAACACGCCAGTAAAACGTGACGACACCCCATGCAACGGCGGCCAACTTCAGCGCAGGGGGCGCTCCCGCGCCTGCAGCAGCCAGACACACAAAACCAAAAAAAGCAGCCGTATTCGACAACGCCTGCCCTGCCGACGCATGTGAAAAGCGTAGGCCGCGGCGGACAGAGGGTTTCCATCCATAACGCAATAGCATCCGCGAAAAAAGAAAGGGGATCACAAAATCATTGCGCAGAAGGCTGAAGAACGAGTGAATTTTAAGGTGATTGACTTCCAGCGAATGGTCAAGCCAGATTTTTTTGCCGGCGCGCCGCAAGCGCATACCCATTTCAGAATCCGCAACTAAACTGCCGAACGGCGCGGAGATGGGTTCGAAATAAACAAGACTTTCGCGCCGAATGGCCCAAATAGAGCCATACAAGAAGCGGCTGTGCGCAGGCTGTTTCTTAAAAACGAAATTCATGTATTCATTTTTGAAGGCCGTAAAAAAATTCGTCCGCTCGAGCGGGGGATCGCGTGATAAAAGTCCGGTGACGGCGTCAAAATCCGTTTCTTCAAATTGGCGTAAAATTTGTTGAAAGGTATCAGGTTTAACGCACACATCCGCATCGACAAAAATGAGAACCGATCCAACCGCTTCCGCAATACCCGCGAAACGCGCCTGCATGGGTCCCCGGCGAATATTCACGTAGACAAAACTGCAGGGGTATGCCGCGCAAAGCGCGGGCGTAGCATCCGTCGAGCCATCACTGACCACAATGACTTTTTCAGGAAGGCGGGTCGATCTTAGAACAGCCTCTAAGACGAACTGCAGGCTGCCGGCCGCATTGCAGGCAGGAATGATAACAGAGAAAGCTTTGCCGGCGGGCAGAGCACGCTCCTGAGAACGTTGTGAAATTTTAGGCTGCAGGGATTCTGACATCGGCATCATTATATCCTGCCTTTTGCTGGGCTTGCAGTTCAAAAGTCTGGTATTGCGAATTGGCCGGGTCAAGCCTCTGCGCTTCGCGGACGTAGCGCAGGGACTCCTGATACCGGCCCGATTGGGCCAAAAGAAGCGCTGCGTGAAAGTACGCCTCCGGAAAGCCGGGTTCGTGGCGGATGCTCTCTAGATCGCTCTGCAGAGCTTCATCGCGTCTGCCCAGTTTAAGCAAAGCGTAGCCCTTTTGAAAATCAACTCCGCCATGCGGAAGCCCCTTTTTTTTCATCTGATTGAAAACAAAAAGCGCTTCTTCCCATTGCCCCTGGGCGTTTAGACTGAGTCCAAGAAAAAAATAAGCTTCCGTAAAAGCAGTATTTTTCTCAATCGCACCCTTTAAAAATGAAGCCGCCGCTACAAAATCACCCCGTTCAAAGCAAATTCGCCCAAGCATGTACTCAACGGTAGAATTGGTTGAACCCTGCTGTAAGGCTTGCCGCAACAACGTTTCGGCCTTGGCCGCCTCGTGTCGCTTCCAAGCGAGCGCCGCACGCAGCACCCCTACTTCGGGCTCCTGTGGAAATCTCTGCCGAAAGAGATTCAGCAGGCTCTGGGCCGCCTCCAAATCCCCCCCGGCTATTTTTAGATTAATCCCATTGATGTAGGGATGAGAATCTCCGGGATACCGCTCGATCAATTTCTGGTAAAGCTCTGCGGCCGCCTCATGCCTGCCGCTCTCTTCATAGGCATTGGCCAAATGAAAATTGGCACGAAAATCAGCCGGATTCTTCTGCAGAACGCTTTGCCAGAGTGATTCGCTATTTTGCCAGACGCTCAGCCTGTGACACGTCAACGGCACGCACATCGCCGCGCACGCAGCCAATAAAAAGCATAAAAGCCGCCTACGTACCCGTAACACTGCCGTTAAAAATAAAATCAATCCGGCCAGCGGCAAGTACAAGTGCCGATCACCCACCGGGACATTCATTAAGGCAACGGGTGCCAGCCAGATAAAAAACCAAAGCAACCCAAACCCCCAAATCTTGCGTCGACTGACAAGCCAGCCGCAGGCCGCCGCAATCGCAATCGAACCTGCCGCAAAAAACAAGGGATGGGCTGTCAGCCCGGTGCGTTCCGGATAAAAAACAGCCAGCGCAGCCGGGTAAAAAACATTTCGGAGATAATCGGCGTACCGTTCCCCCACCGCCGCGAGAAATAGAACCAGATTCTGTGTTTTCCATTGAGCGAGTAGATCTGGATACAGCTTGAGCGTGACCCAACCCATGAAAAAGCAGGGAATCAAAAATAGCGTCACCGCTACGCGCAACCGTTTGAAAAGAGTCCGCTCGAAAAAAAACAAATAGAGAAAGAATAGGATCGGCAATGCCACAGCAGTTATCTTGGAAAGCAACGCGAGAAGGCTACATAAAACAACAAGGCCTCCTCTGAGAACCCCTTTTTTGCAAGCCCCGCTGAGTCTATCAAAAACTCCAATGCCAAGGTTCCAGGCCGCAAAAACAAAAAAGGCGCAAAGCAAAGTTTTACGCTCAGAAATCCAGGCAGCGCTTTCCACCTGGGCCGGATGCCATGCGAACACAAGAGCGCCCAGTCCCGACACCGTTGTATCACGACCGAAAAGGGTGAGGAAAAAGAAAAAGAGAAGTGCGTTGGCTAGATGCAGCGCCAGATTGGTGCGATGATAAAGTGACGGATCGTTGCCGGTAAAAAAGTAGTCAAGCGCGTAGCTTGCCATTGTCACCGGCAGGTAGAGACCCGCCGCCGGCCGCGTAAGCCATTCCCAAACATTGGTCGTGTCGAGACTACGAATTGCTGGATTGTTGTAAACGTACTGGTCGTCATCCCAATTGACAAAATCGAAACGTAGAACCGGGGAGAAAATAAGGGTGGTAAGAATCACTAGAATGGCAGCCGCAGCAGCTTTCGAAAGGATGCTTTTGTTCACTGGTGCGCTCCACTTTAAGAATAAAGTTGGAGCGGGCAGCGGGAATCGAACCCGCATAACGAGTTTGGAAAACTCGGACTTTACCATTAAGCTATGCCCGCAAGCGAAGGTTTATAAAGAGGAAGGGCATTATAGGGAGGGTACCGGGGGCTGTCAAATGACTGAAAAAAGGGGGCGGGTTGAAAGAAAGAAACGGCATCTCAACCTGTCCCCTTTTTGATACAACTACCCGTCAAGCCTCACACGACCCAACTCAAAACGCTGGCCCTCGATAGCGCTGCGCATAAACCACTGCACCTTGGCTTCACTGCGATCGCGGTCAACATCATGAATCCCTGCCGACAATCGAATTTCCGCCCCCGCCCGCGGGCGAATACCAAGAAACTCCCAACGGATCGCACCCTCAATGAAGTACCCGCCGGGGTAAACTCCCCCGCGGGCAAAGACCTGCCGGGTTTCGGTGGGATCTTCCCCACGCTGAAACCATGACCAGACACGCACGTTTCCTGTTGCGTCAGGACTGAATCCCAGCTGAAAATCATCCGCATTTTTCCAGCGCAGGCCGTCTCCGGTCGGGTCCAGATAAAGCTCAAAAATATCATCCATCCAAATGTGCTGACCCACACGCCTCGCCACCAGATCTTGATCGCGCACACGCACAGAAAAATAAAGCGCCTTTTCATCCCACACCATGCGCACCTCGCCTCCGAAATCTTCTTTATCCCCAAGAGACCCTGACTCCAACTCTGCTTTACCAAGACGAAGTATCGGCAAACTACCGGACCAATCTCGCAAAAAACCGTCGATCGTAATTCCGCCGCTTAGATAGCTTGCCCGGTAAATCGGCGGCGCCGGCCAGGGCAGATCCATCGTGCCGGGTTTAAACCCCGCTTTCGAAAGTCCATCGGTCAAAAAGGGATTGCTTGCCATGGTTTTCCAAAGAAGACCGCTGCGTGCGTTTTCAATCGCTAAAATTAAAGCACCCTGATCGATCCCAATCACTTGATCGTCAAACCAATCTTGATCGAGATTGAAAGCATCTGAAAAACCATAGCGCCCCCATAGGCGGTCTTTGTATTTTTCATAATAGTGGCGCAGACAGGCTGTTGATTCAGCAGGCGTAAACATGATCGAACTGCCGCAGGCGGTGGGCGCGAGTGTTCCGTCGTGCTGGGCCCAGCCCGGCGGAGCACCGTAGGCCTTATACCCATAAGGGCCATCGCTCGCCGAGATTCCCCAAGCGTCGCGGCCATAGGTTGAAAAGTTCTTGGCTTGATCGAAGCAAAACGCCCGGTGAATCTGCGATGCTTTGACCGAGTTTTGGAAGTAATCGGCGAATCCGTCATTTTTATTCCGAAAATCAATCCACAGATGCGGGTACTGATGGGTGAAAAGTGGCGGCATCTGAATCATGCGCATGTCACGGTAACTGCCCGCAGGCCGACGCAAAGTCTTCCAACCTTCGGCATCAATGGGATGAGATGAAGACCCCAGTGCCAGGATGTAAAGCAGTAAGGATTCATCCAGATGATCCCAGCGGTACTTTGAAAACCCCTGTTCAGGCGACCAGGCCAAGGCAAAATACCGGCCGCCATTGAGCATCCACGGAAAATCCACACGCTCATAAATTTTCAACGCCATCGCCCGCAGGTCCGGATCGTCAAAATAATCCGCTGCGAAAAGGGCACCCGCCAAAAAAAGGGCCGTATCAATCGGTGAAAGCTCTGATTTTTTTGAACGTTCCCCGGTTTCTCTGTTGAGAAAGTGATAAAAAAAACCGTGCTCTTGCGGAGCGCTCTCAAGAAAAAAAATCAGCGTGGCACGAACCAACGCACGGGCATACCCCCCGTCCACCCACCCTCGTGCTTCGGCCACTGCCAATGCGCTCAATCCAAAACCCGTTGCCGCAATACTGGCCGGCGCACTCACAACGGCCTGACTAAGATTGGAGGCACGATCGGCTACAAGCCCCGTACGGCGATTGGTTTCACGTGCAAAAAATTCGTACGATTGTTTTTGGACCAGCTCTAAGAGTTGATCGTCGGAAAGCGCAGAGGCCGCGGGGCGCGCCGGAGAAGGGCAGAAAAAGACAAATGCAAAAAAAAAGAAAACCCCACGAAATTTCATCCGAAATAAACCATTTTTTTAATCAGCGACAACAGCTCAGGCAGAGCACTTTGGCGCGAGGCCTTATCGACAATAGCGGGCCGGCCGATGGCATGCAACTTTTCAATCTCATAGCCCGAAACCGCGTCAAAAAAAATAATCACCGGCAGTCTTAGTCTGCTCTCACAAATTGCACGGTAAACTTCAATACCGTCTTTAACCGGCATCTTAACATCAAGCACCAGAATATCGGGGGGTGTGTTTTTTAAAAATTGCAATGCCTTATCGCCATTCTCAACGTAATCCACTTTAAACGCAGGCGCTGTGCGGGACGATAAAAAATCTATCACCATGGCACCGATCTCGGGTTCATCATCGGCCACCAGCACGTGCACAACGTCGGGCAGAGGCAGTGTTCTGGCCATCGCATGCTGAAAGTCAAGCAGTGCCGGGGGTTCCGCGAACTCACAATCCACAATAGGAGAGGCCGCTCCCTCGCTGTCAATCGCGTAAACTCTAACGGACGGACGCAGGTTTTTCAAAACTCTGCTTTTTTCTAAAAAGGCCGCTGTGGCAAGAGCCGGGTCAAAAAAAATAAGCGCGGGAATCTCGAAATCGATCATGCGCATCGCAGCAAGCAGGTCGTACTCCATGGTCAATCGGGCGGGTGTCTCTTCAAAAAATTCGGTG
>CAYMUZ010000021.1:0-7351 GCA_964393875.1 uncultured bacterium
ATCCGCATAGGGAACAGGACTCGGATGGACCCCGGCGGCCACCAACCCCGCAAAGTGAGCCATGTCGACCATCAAGAGAGCGCCCACTTTGTCGGCAATTTCACGGCCGCGTTTAAAATCAATCACACGCGGATAGGCGGACGCCCCCAAAAGGATCATACGCGGTTTATGTTCAAGCGCCAAAGCCTCCAACTGGTCATAATCGATACACTCCTCTTTTTCGCTGACCCCGTACGGAATGATGGTGAAAAATTTCCCCGAGAAATTCATCGGATGGCCATGCGTCAAATGCCCGCCATGAGCCAGATTCATGGCTAGAATCTTATCACCGCTTTGAAGCAGCGCCATGTAAACTGCCACATTGGCTGAAGTCCCCGAATGAGGCTGAACATTCGCATATTCCGCACCGAAAAGAACCTTCGCCCGCTCAATCGCAAGGGTTTCGGCCAAATCCACCTGGTCGCAGCCGCCGTACCAACGCTTTCCCGGATAGCCTTCCGCGTATTTGTTGGTGAGAATTGACCCCGCCGCCTCCAGCACTGCCACGGACGTAAAATTTTCACTGGCGATCAATTCGATATGCTCATTTTGGCGACACAGCTCTCCCGTAACCGCTTTGAAAATTTCCGGGTCCTGATCTTTCAGAAAAGAAATAAAGGGGGGGGGCGTTTTAACAGTGTCTTTCATAGTCTCTGATTTTGTTGACGCGAGATTCATGACGGCCTCCTTCAAACGGGGTCACTAGCCAGGTTTCTGCAAGTTTGAGAAAAAGATCGGAGGCCACGTAATGCGATCCAAGAATAAGCATATTGGCGTCGTTATGCCGACGGGAAAGTGACGCCTGTTCAAGATTCTGGCAAAGCGCCGCGCGAACTCCTTTCACCTTGTTTGCCGCGATCGCACTCCCTATGCCCGAGTGACAGATCCCGATCCCTCGGGAACAAGTCCCCTGGCCAACGAGCTCAGCCGCTTTGAACATGTAATCGGGATAATCGCACGACTGCCCTGAAAATGTTCCGCAATCGACCGGCTCATAGCCTTGAAGGACAAGCCATGCTTTGAGCTTTTCTTTGTAGTCAAATCCGCGGTGATCACAGGCAATTGAAATTTTTTCTTTCATCGATTTACGCCATGATCTCGATCCAAAGAGCCTTGACCTTTTTTTGAATATCCATCAATACCGCTTCATAGATCAGCAAATTCATGCCGATCGGATCGATCACATTCAGAACTTTTATTTTTGATCTCACTTGCGGCATCTGGTTAAGAATAAATTCAGCATGCTCTTTAGACATGGCCAAAATCAAATCCGCCTGACTCACGTGATCCCGCGTGCACGGTTTAGAACGGTGAGCTGCAATATCAATTTCAAGATTTTTCATTACAAGCACCGCCTCCGGCGTCGCTTTGCTCCCAATACGGGCGGCAATGCCGCAAGAACTCACCTCGATCTGCTCTCCCAGGCCCTTCTTGCGCAACTCGTCGACAATCAACCCTTCCGCCATGGGAGAACGGCAGGAATTTCCCGTACACACCACAAGCACCCGCTTGCGAATGTAGCGCCCTGAACTGACCACAGCAAGTTCTGCTTTGACTTCCGCTTCCATCGCACCGGCGCGCACCATTACAGGCGAAGCTCCCGTGAGATCTACGAGGGTAGAGTCCAGTGAAAATTCGCACGGACCGCCGTCAATGACCCAATCAACCCCTTCGCCCAGCGCGCTCACCACCTCCGCCGCTGTTTTGGGCGACACCTCGCCGCTTCGATTGGCACTGGTCGCGATGAACGGCTCTCCGGTCGACTGAATCAACGCCGCCGCAATTCTGTTATTTGGAAAGCGCACTCCGACGCTGACTCCCTCTTTGCCACTCACGATCAATGTCACCGGGCCCGGCCAAAATTTTTGACTCAGGTGCTTAAAAATAGGCGTCTGCTGAATCGCCAACCGCTCAAGCATCTCCCATTCGCCGATATGATACGCAAAGGGTTTCTCGGAAGGACGGCCTTTGAGTTTGGCCAAACGCTCGGCCAACCCGGCTACGCACATCGGTCCCCCAATGCCATAGACAGTCTCCGTCGGAAACGCCACAAGCTTACCGCTGCGGCAATCAAGCGCAATCTGCCGGATACGGCTAAAATCGGGATCTTTCAGATCTACTTTATAAATCAGAGCGGAGGACATTGAACTGAAAATCCCTATTCACTTCGGAGTTTAGCCTGAAGTTTTTTATCTTTTTCCACCACTTGCGCGGCGAGAGATAATTTAAAAGTTTTAAATTTTTTCTGCAGCCCGGCATCAGCCAACGCCATAATCTGAATGGCTAGAAGCGCGGCATTGCGTGCCCCAAATTTTCCGACCGCAACGGTCGCCACGGGAATTCCAGCCGGCATTTGAACAGTGGAAAGGAGCGCATCCAACCCCCCCAGCGAAGTCGCGGCCAACGGCACGCCAATCACAGGAAGGGTGGTATGCGCCGCAACGACACCCGCGAGATGAGCTGCCCCCCCCGCGGCTGCAATAATCACCTTAAATCCGCGGTCGCGGGCTTTGGTGCTATAGTCACTTACAAGCGCAGGACTGCGGTGCGCGGACATCACGTGAATTTCGAAGGAAACTTGAAACTCTCTTAAAGTCTTCACCGTTTCTTGCATGACTTCAAAGTCTGAATCACTTCCCATCAAAATAGCCACGCAGGGTTTCTTCATCGCAGTACCTCCAAAGCACGCTTGCCGATATCGCGGCGGCAGAAAGCGCCCTCAATTTTTATTTTGTCCAGAGTCTGGTAGGCGGCATCATAGGCCGCTTTTAAAGTTTCACCAAGTCCGCTGACCGTCAGAACACGCCCGCCGTCTGTCACCCAGCGGCCCGAAGCATCTTTAGCGGTGCTGGCATGAAAGACAACAGCGTTTTCACTTCCGGCATGCTCAAGCCCCTGGATGAGAATATTTTTCTTGGTGGGGCCGGGATACCCGCCGGATGCCAAAACCACGGTGAGACAGGCTTTGTCGTGCCACTCCAGTGTCATTATTTTCAACGCATGCTCGGCGATCTGCAACATCACCGGAACCAAATCCGATTTAAGCCGGGGCAAAATCACCTGGGTTTCAGGATCCCCAAAACGGGCATTGTACTCAAGTACATAGGGTCCTTCCTGCGTCATCATGATGCCGGCGTAGAGAATGCCCCGATAGGGCGTCCCGGATTTGGCCAAGCCGTCCACCATCGGACGGATCACAGACTGAACCAGTTCCTGAAATTTCTCGTCGCTTACCTGTGGACACGGCGAGTACGCGCCCATGCCCCCCGTATTGGGTCCGCGATCGTAGTCGTACGCGCGTTTATGATCCTGCGCGCTCGCGAGTGGAATCACCGTTTCTCCATCGGTCAGGGCGAGAATAGAAAACTCTTCGCCTTCGATGCACTCTTCAATAATGACACGGCTTCCGGCCACGCCAAAATCCCGTGCGCTCATCATGCTGTCGAGCGCACTCACCGCTTCCTGCGATGTCCGACAGATGATCACTCCCTTGCCGGCGGCAAGCCCATCGGCTTTAATCACCAGCGGCATTTCGGATTCGATCACGTATTGTTTAGCCTCATTGATGTTCGAAAAAACTTCGTAACGAGCGGTCGGCAGGCCAAACTGCACCATCCTATTTTTTGCAAAGGCCTTGCTCGATTCAAGCTGTGCCGCTGCCTGTGACGGGCCGAAAATTTTCAGACCTTCCTTTTCGAAAAGATCCACAATGCCGAGCGATAAAGGGATTTCAGGCCCCACCACGGTGAGATCGATTTCTTGCCGACGTGCGAAATCGCATAAACCCTGCAAATCATCCGATTGAATGGGAACGCACTCCGCCTGTGAGGCGATTCCGGCATTGCCCGGAGCCGCATAAATTTTTGTCACCAACGGACTGGAAGCAATCTTCCACACAAGCGCGTGTTCTCGACCGCCGGATCCAATGACTAGAATTTTCATAGAATCTCAACCCCCTCTCCACACACAACACTTCCTATTTCCCACGATTTCAACCTAAACCGGCTCAAAA
Organism: uncultured bacterium; assembly: GCA_964393875.1. Lineage (GTDB taxonomy): Bacteria > Omnitrophota > Omnitrophia > Omnitrophales > Aquincolibacteriaceae > JAHFHB01. The sequence goes on from CAYMUZ010000021.1 coordinate 4,052, forward strand.
TCTTGAAGGTCTTCAAAACGTCCGACGACCGCAGCACTAAAACCATGCCGATCCCCATATTAAACGTACGGTACATTTCACGTTCATCCACAGCACCCCGTCTTTGAACCGTGCTAAAAATGGGCGCCGCCTGCCAACTCCCTTTGCGAATCACAGCCCCGGTGCCCTTCGGAAGAATACGCGGCAGATTATCATAAAACCCACCGCCGGTAATATTTGCAATGCCTCGAACACTCACTTGTTTTAAGACTTCAAGCACCGGCTTCACATAAATTTGAGTCGGTGTTAAAAGACTGCGCCCCAACGGACCGCGTAATTCTTTCTCCGAAAAAATTTTCCTCAACAGTGAAAACCCATTGGAATGAAAACCCGTGGAAGCAATTCCGATCAAACGATCCCCGGGCCGAATTTTGCTTCCATCAATCACTTGGCGGCGTTCAACCAGGCCCACTGAAAATCCAGCCACATCATACTGCGAAGCTCCTGTTCTAGGCGAAGCATAAAAACCGGGCATGATCGCCGTTTCACCCCCGACCAAAGCACAGCCGGCCTGGCGTAATCCAACCGTCACTCCCTTTAGAACGTGCGCGACGACGGGGTCTTCAAACTTCCCTGCGGCAAAGTAATCTAGAAAAAAAACGGGCTTGGCACCCACCGTCAGAATGTCGTTGACGCACATCGCCACCAGGTCGATTCCAATCGTATCATGCCGGTTCTGCAGCGCAGCTAACTCGAGTTTGGTGCCAACTCCGTCGGTCGAAGCGACAAGCAAAGGGTCACGAAAACCTTGTTTTTTCAGATCAAATAGTGCTGCAAACCCGGTACGCGGACCCATCACACCGGGCACAGCCGTGGACCCAATCCAGGAGGCTATCCGCCGGTTGTATTGTGCATCCCCTTTCAGGTGAGGCACCCCTGCACGTTCATACGTCCATTTATTGACAGCCGATTTTTTCATCTCGCGTCTTTTCAAGTTTGAATTTGTCCATCGTATCCGCTACGACTGTCGGGTACTTCCCGCTAAAACAGGCTGTGCAAAAATCAGACGCCTGTCGCGTCGTGGCCTGTAGCATCCCTTCGATACTCAAATAACCGATACTATCCACTTCCAAAAACACCTTGATCTCCGCCATCGTTTTGTTGCACGCAATCAGCTCCTGTTTCGAGGGAAAATCGATGCCGTAATAGCAGGGAGAAACATGCGGAGGACAGCTGATGCGCATATGCACTTCCTTAGCACCGGCGCGGCGCAAAAGCGACACGCGTGATTTTGACGTATTTCCACGCACAATAGAATCATCGATCACCACCACCCGTTTTCCCGCCACCAATTCGCGGATGGGGTTGAGCTTAATTTTCACCTTAAGCGAGCGCATGCTCTGACTCGGACTGATAAAGGTTCGACCGATGTAATGGTTGCGGGTAAACCCGTGGACAAGCGGCAGCCCCGATTCACGGGCATAGCCCATGGCGGCAAAATTTCCAGAGTCCGGTACAGGCACAACGATGTCAGCATCCGCCGGCTGTTCCCTGGCCAGCTGCTGTCCCAAACGTTCGCGCACCTGAGCAACATTGTCGCCAAAAACCTTTGAATCGGGTCGGGCGAAATAGACGTGTTCAAAAATGCAATGGGCCCGCTTGATGCCTTTATTTTCAAAAGGAAAAAGGCTGCGTGGACCGTTTTTATCAACGATGAAAATTTCTCCTGGTTCAATTTCGCGCAGGTACTCGGCTCCGGTGAGATCAAACGCGCAGGTCTCAGACGCCAGCACATAGGCCTCGCCCAATCGCCCGAGGCAAAGCGGTCTGAATCCATAGGGATCGCGAATGCCCATCAGCTGGGTTTCCGTCAAAATCACCAGACTGTAGGCTCCTTCCACGCGCTGAACGGAATGAAAAACCGCCTCTTCCGGCGAGCGGTACGAGGGTTTTGCCATAAGATGCACAAAAATTTCGGAATCGATCGTGCTTGAAAAAATGGATCCGTACCCTTCAAGCTCGTCGCGCAGAACTTGCGCATTCACAAGATTACCGTTATGCGCAATCGCCACCTGTCCGCGCGAGTAACTGACCCGGTGCGGCTGGGCATTCAAAACATTGGAGGAGCCTGTGGTGGAATAGCGAACATGTCCGATGGCCGAGCGCCCGACCAGATGGGTCAAGGAATCTTCCGTAAAGACATCGCCCACGAGCCCGGTCCCCTTGTGAAGGTGAAGGTCGTGGCCATCGCTTGTACAAATTCCGGCGGCCTCTTCACCGCGGTGCTGGAGCGCAAAAAGCCCCAGGTGCGTCAGCCGTGCCGCTTCGGCATGATTGTACACGCCAAAAACGCCGCAAGAGTCCTTAATGCGCTCATCGCTCATAGTGTTTGTGTCCCGCAGAATGAGTTTGTTCTTCCGGATGCATGCGCCTAGGCAGGGCATTTTCAAAAACAGATTCCAGTTCCACGACCGGCACTTGAATTTTATCACCCATCACAAGATCTTCGCCACTCACTTTACCGATTTGAAACACAGGAATTCCAAATTTCTGAGATTCATGAATCAGGTATTCTTTATTTTTCGAAGACACGCTCACGAGAACCCGCGATTGGCTTTCACCGAAATACAGTGCATCAAGACGAAGCGGACCCGTCATTACAGAAAGATCAGCGTAGGGTCCAAGCGTTGAATCAAGAATCATCTCAGTCTGGTCAATCACCGCGCCCAAGCGCTGCGGAGAACGGATACAACACTCTGCCAACGCCACCGCCAGGCCGCCTTCCGACAAATCATGACAGGACGCCAGTGTTTTATGAGGCACCAAGGTCAGCAGCAATGACTGCAAAGCGCTTTCCCATTCAAGCACAAGCCTCGGTGGCAGGCCTTTTTTTAACCCGTGGATCACATTCAAATAATGCGACCCGCCGATTTCGTTCAGTGTCCGCCCCAAAAGAAAAATAAGATCGCCGCCGTTTTGAAAACTCGAGGGCACGCGCCAATCCACATCCTCAAGCAGTCCCACAATTCCGATGGTGGGCGTGGGATAAATCGCACCCGCCGGACTCTCGTTATAAAGGCTGACATTGCCACCCGTCACGGGGATACCAAGAGCGCGGCAGGTCGCCGACAACCCCTCGACGGCCTGTCGAAACGTCCAAAAAACTTCTGGCTTCATAGGGTTTCCAAAATTAAGACAATTCGTCATTCCCAGTGGACGAGCCCCAGCGGCAACCACGTTGCGCGCAGCCTCCGCTACGGCAATTTTTCCGCCTTCGAAGGGATCAAGGTAACAATACAGGCTGTTGCAGTCCGTCGACGA